>JAFECN010000122.1 GCA_018242145.1 Pseudomonadota bacterium | reverse complement strand
GGCGGCGGCCACGGCCAGCGGCAGCCAGCCGCCCTCGACGATCTTCAGCGTGTTCGCGGCGAGGAAGGTGAGGTCGATCAGGCCCAGGAGACCGAACACCAGCACGACGGCAAACCGGTTCCACCGCCAGCGCCGCAACGCGACCACGGCAACGAGGAATGTCGAGATGACCATGACGCCGGTGACGGCGATGCCATAGGCAGACGCCAGCGCATCGGAGGATTTGAAGATCAGAACGATCAGGACAACGCCCACGCCCAGCATCGCGTTGATGCGCGGCACATAGATCTGGCCCTGCTCCGTCGCGGAGGTGTGGCGTACCTCCATGCGCGGCAATTGTCCAAGCTGCACGGCCTGTTGCGTGACCGAGAACACGCCGGAGATCACGGCCTGCGACGCGATGATGGTGGCCACCGTCGCCAGCGCCACCAAGGGATAATGCGCCCAGTGCGGCGCCAGCGAATAGAACAGATAGGGCAGCGCCTGCGGCTTGATCAGCAGCATCGCGCCCTGGCCGAAATAGTTCAGCAGCAGCGCGGGCAGCGCGACGAACAGCCACGCATTGCGGATCGGCCCGCGCCCGAAATGGCCCATGTCGGCGTAAAGCGCCTCGCAGCCGGTGACGGCCAGAACCACCGAGCCCAGCGCGACAAACGCGATCCACGGCTCATGCCGGAACAGCGCCACGGCATATTCGGGATTGACCGCTTCGAGGATCTGGGGCGCCTTCAAGATGGCATTCAGGCCCAGAACGCCCACCACGATGAACCACGCGATCATCACCGGGCCGAACAGCGCGCCGATTCTCTCGGTGCCGTGGCGCTGGATGAGGAAGAGGCCGATCAGCACGGCCAGCGCCAGCGGCATTACCCATTCGGCGAAGGATGCGCTTTCCGCGCCGATGCCTTCCAGGGCCGAGAGCACCGAGATCGCCGGCGTCAGCATGCCGTCGCCATAGAACAGCGCCAGCCCCAGAAGCGCGACAAGCCCGATGGCCGCTTTCACGCGCCGGCTCAGGCCGGTGACGCGATGGGCGAGCGCGGCCAGCGCCAGCACGCCGCCTTCGCCGTCATTGTCGGCGCGCATGATGAGGCCGACATATTTCACCGTCACCACGATAAGGAGCGACCAGAAGATCAGCGACAGCACGCCCATCACCGCCGGCAGGGCGGGCATCGTGCCGCCCGCGGCCAGCGCGGACTGCTTCATGGCGTAGAGGGGGCTTGTGCCGATGTCGCCGAACACGACGCCGAGCGCGCCGACGGTCAGCGTCAACTGGCGGCGGCCGGTGGCCGGTGCGCCCTGCGCCTGCATGCTGTCTGCGGACGGCATCGTTGCCTCGGATCAGATGGTGGTTTGGGTGCCCAATTCGACAACGCGGTTCGGCGGCAGATGATAGAACCGCGCGGGTGAAAGCGCAGCCGCCGCAAGGCGCATGTAAAGCCATGTGCGCCAGCGCCCCAGCACCGGATGTTCGGCCGGCACCAGGGTTTCGTGGCCGATGAAGAAGGTCGCGGTTTCCACGTCGATGGCGAGGCCGAAGGGGCGCGCCTCTTCCAGCGCGCGCGGCACGTCCGGCGTTTCGAAGAAGCCGTGATGGATGTTCACATTGTAGAAGCCCTTACCGAGCTTCGTCACTTCGATGCGCTTGGCGGGCGGCACGATGGGCGTGTCGTCCACCACGACATGGCAAAGGATCACGCGCTCGTGCAGCACCTTGTTGTGCTTGAGATTGTGCAGCAGCGCGCCGGGCACGACATCGTCGCGCGCGGACAGGAAGATCGAGGTGCCCGCCACCCGCACCGGCGTCTTGTCGGCGCGTTCGAGGAAGAGGTTGAGCGGCATGGATTCGCTGCGAATCTTCTCCATGTGCGCGCGCCGCCCGCTGCGCCACACTTCCATGATGATGAAAACGCCGCCGGCCACGAAAAGCGGCAGCCAGCCGCCTTCGGGGATCTTCAGCATGTTCGCGCCGAGGAAGAGGATGTCGATGATCGCGAGCAATCCGAAAAGGGCGATCACCGCCGCGATCTTCCAGCGCCATTGCTTGGCGGCGACCAGCGACACGTTCATCGTGTCGATCACCATGACGCCCGTCACCGCGATGCCATAGGCCGAGGCGAGCGCCGCCGAACTCTTGAAGATCAGCACGATCAGCACCACGCCGACGCAGAGAACCACGTTCATGCGCGGCACGAAGATCTGGCCGTAGTCGGTCGCCGACGTGTGGCGGATGTCCATGCGCGGCAACTGGCCAAGCTGCACCGCCTGCTGGGTGATCGAGAACACGCCGGAGATCACCGCCTGCGAGGCGATGACCGAGGCGATGGCCGAGAGGATCACCATCGGATAATGCGCCCAGTGCGGCACGACCGAAAAGAACGCGGTGCCGGCAAGATGCGGATCGCGCAGGATCGCGGCGGCCTGTCCGAAATATTCCAGCAGCAGCGCCGGTAGCGCGACGAAGAACCAGGCCTTGCGGATCGGGGCCTTTCCGAAATGGCCCATGTCGGCATAGAGCGCCTCGCAGCCCGTCACCGCCAGAACCACCGCGCCCAGTGAAACGAAAGCGTGCCATGGCGCTTCGACGAAGATCTTGATCGCATACCAGGGGTTGATCGCCACCAGCACGGACGGCGTCTGCACCAGCGAGATCGTGCCCAGCACACCCAGCACCGCGAACCACAGCAGCATGAACGGCCCGAACAGCACGCCGATCTTCGCGGTGCCCCGGTTCTGGATCGCGAAGAGGCCGATCAGGATCATCAGCGTCAGCGGAAGCACCAGCGGTTCGAATTCGCGACTGCCCAGGCCCAGCCCTTCCACGGCGGAGAGCACGGTGATGGCGGGGGTGAGCATGCCGTCGCCGAAGAACAGCGCCAGGCCCAGCACCGCGCCGATGCCGATCGCCATCTTCATGCGCCGCCCGATGCCGGAAGAGCGGTGGGCGAGCGAGGCCAGCGCCAGCGTGCCGCCTTCGCCGTCATTGTCGGCGCGCATGATGAGGACGACATATTTCAGGGTCACGACGATGACGAGCGCCCAGATGATGAGCGACAGCGCGCCGATGGTGTTGTCGTGATGGGGAAAGGTGCCCCCGGTCGCCAGCACCGTCTCGCGCATGGCGTAAAGCGGGCTGGTGCCGATGTCGCCGAACACCACGCCCAGCGCGCCGAGCATCAGCATCCACTCGCGCCCCTTGCTGGGGGCGGCAATATGCGCGGTGGGCGGGCGCAGGGCGTCGCCTTCCAGCGCATCGGTCAGAAGCGGCTCGCTCACGGATTTATGGGGGCTAGGTTCATCCACCGGACAACGCTTTTGGCGGCGCGAATGCAACGCTTCGACGCCTGGATTTTCAGCCGCGCGCCGTCCGCGCTCCGCTCAAGGGCGCGGACCATACCCGCGCGCGCTTCAAAGGCAACCCTGCGCGCGAAACGGCCGCTGGCGGAGGCTAAGCCATTGGTTTTCCAGAGATAATATTACCAGGAATTGTCGGCGACGCGGGGATTGTCCCGGCCCGGCCCGATGAAGCCCTGCACCAGATAGACGCGCACGCCCCAGGCGCCGGTGCGTTCGTTGAACACCTTCACCTGGCTCCAGTCATTGTCGGGGCTCACATCCACGACCGGATCGTTGGTGAAGATCGCGCCGTCGTTCAGCCAGTTGGCGTGATCCACGCGGATTTCCCGGCTGGACACCATGGCGGTGACCACGGCCACATGCGCGTGCCGCGGCCCGGCATAGCCGGTGAGCACCAGAACCGATCCCAGTTCCGGCTCTTCGGTGCGCGCATAGATGCCGTCGGCCTTGGACCACCAATCCGCGGCATCGCCAAAGATCTTCACCTGCGAATGATCGCGCGCATAGGGCACGCATTGCAGCGGGATGCCCGTGGGCTGTTGCTCCGCGCTGCTCCATCCGGCCGAACCGGAGGAATAGTCATAATCGGGCGCGCTCGCGCATGCTGCCGTGAGAAGGCAAAAAGCGGTCACCGCCGCGAGCCGTATCCGAGACCCCACCATCATCAAGCCCCTTCATGCCGCTCTAGCTGGCGGCGACCGTGAAAGGCATCCTACGCGGGCTTTTTTCAAAGCTGCGTAAGACAATTCGATAAGATTTGATCAACTAAAATTAAGAGCGATTTCTTAAGCGTTTCTTAACGCTGCGGATCACTCGCCCGGTGCCGAGTCCGGCGCAGGCAGCCGCGCCAGTCTTCCCTGCAGCCCCATGCCGCCGATCAGCAGAAGCCCGGCGGCGGCGATGATGAAGAAGGGCAGGCTCCAGGCCTGCTCGGTCAACGCGAACACGGGCAGGGAGATACCGGTGACAAGCTCCGGGCTGCCGCGCCAGCCGCCGACGATGGCCGCACCGGCTTTGGGCGTGCGCGCAAAATCCATCGGCTTGCCCGAGAGCGCTTCGTAGGTCGCGCGCGCGTTGGAAAGCACCAGGCCGCTCGGAAAGATCATCGCGAGCAAAAGGGACGGCAGGAAATAAGGCTCGTGCTCGCGGCCGAGCATCTGCTGGCCGAGACGCAGATAGAACAGACTGGTGGAAATGCCGAGCGCGGTGACGATCAGGCCCAGCGTCGCCACGCTGTCGAGATAGACCACGTCCAGATACATCAGCACCAGGCTGATCACCGCGCTCGTTCCGGCCAGCAGGTAAAAGCCGAACTGGCACATCTGCAGCGTCATCGCCGTCTTCTGCCAGAGCGGAATCGCGCTCGACCAGATCAGCGGCAGAAGCTTTGCCGCGCATTGCGCATGGCCCTTGGTCCAGCGCGCCTGTTGCGCGCGCCATGCGGCCGCCGTCTCCGGCAATTCGCCCGGCACTTCCAGATCGTGCACGAAGCCCATGCGATAGCCCTTGAGCGAACAGCGCATGGAAAGGTCGAGGTCTTCGGTCAGCGTGTCGCCGGTCCAGCCGCCGCCATTGTCGATGGCCTCGCGCGACCACACGCCCGCCGTGCCGTTGAACGACATCGGAAGGCCCGCGCGGAAGCGCGCTTCCTGTTCCACCGCGAAATGGCTGTCGAGAAGAAAGCCCTGCGCGCGCGTCAGCCAGTTGCGGTTGCGGTTGGCATGGCCCCAGCGCGCCTGCACGAAGGCAAGGCCGTTGTCGGCAACGAGCGCGGGCACCGTGCGGCGCAGGAAGTCGCGCGGCGGCACGAAGTCGGCATCGAACACGGCGACATAAGGCGCCTGCGAATGGGTCAGGCCGAAGGCAAGATTGCCGGCCTTGAAGCCCGCGCGCTCGCCGCGGCGCATGATCTTGAGATTGACGTCCGCCGGAACGACGTCGCGCACGGCGGCGATGAGCGCTTCGTGTTTGTGCGCCGGTCCGTCGTCGAGAAGCTGGATTTCGAGTTTGTCTTTCGGCCAGTCCAGTTGCGCGGCGCTGGCGGCGACCCGCACGGCCAGACTGCCTTCGTCGCAAACCGGAAGCTGCACCAGAACATGGGGAAGGGCTTCATCCGGGATCAGCGGCATGCGCAGGTGGCGCGGCGCGCGATACATCCTGAGAATGGCGAGCACGGCGAGTTGAAGCGAAAGGATCGCCAGCGCCACCAGCACCAGCGCCAGCGTGAACTGCAGCATTAAAGACGTTCCGGACATAACGATGCGCGCGACCCCACTCTTTGCTTGCCCAAGTCAGCGCGCCCTATCGGCTGGCGCAACGCCCGGTTTCGATCCGCGGCAAGGACCCGCGGAAGGCACGGCTTATATCGGGACCGAATGTGCTTTGGGACCCCACATTTCGCAAGACCTGGCGGATTTTTGGCCAGGTCAGTCCAGCGTGCGGCGGAATCGCGCCAGGGCGATGCCCATAACCACGAACATAAAGAGAATAAGGGGCCAAAGATCCGGCCAGATCTCCGGGAACCCGTTGTCCTTCAACAGGATTCCGCGAATGATCCGCAGGAAATGGGTGGCCGGCAGCACCTCGCCGATCCATTGCGCCCAGACCGGCATTCCGTCGAAGGGAAACGCGAAGCCGGAGAGCAGGATCGCGGGCAGGAGGAAAAACATCGTCATCTGCATGGCCTGAAGCTGGTTTTCCGCCACGGTGGAGAAGGTGTAGCCCACCGCCAGATTGGCGGTGATGTAGATGACCAGCGCCACGGCCAGCAGCGTGAGCGAGCCGATCATCGGCACATCGAATACAAAGCGCGCGACGAGCAGGATGATCGCACTCTGGATCGCGCCGATCACGATGTTGGGCGCGATCTTGCCCAGCATGATCTCCACCGGCGAGGCCGGCATGGCGAGCAGGTTCTCATAAGTGCCGCGCTCGCGTTCGCGGGTGAGGGCAAGGCACGTCATCAACACCATGGTCATGGTGAGGATCACCGCGAGCAAGCCGGGGATGATGCTGTATTGCGTCACCTGTTCGGGATTGTAGAGAAGATGCGTCACCGGATTGAACGGCGGCGGCCCCTGCGCGCGCGACGCAAGCGGGCCTTTCAGGTCGTCCCGCAGCGCCGTGGAGGCGATGCCGTTCACCGCGGCGATGGCATAGGAGCTGGCGGCGGTGTCGGTCGCATCGACCTCGATCAGAAGATCGGGCTGGGTGCCGCGCACGATGTCGCGCGTGAAATTGGCGGGGATCTCCACCGCGAACAGCGCCTTGCCCTCCTGCAGCATCCGGCGCGCATCCTTCGGCGAATGGGTTTGCGCGACGATCTCGAAATAGCTGGAGTTCTCCAGCGCGACCACGACGGAACGCGCCAGCGTGCCCGGATCGTCCACCGATATGACGGTGGGCAAGGCGTGCGGATTGAAATTGATCGCGAAGCCGAACAGGAAAAGCTGCATCAAGGGCACGCCCACGATCATGCCCATGGTGATCTGGTCGCGGCGCATCTGCAGAAATTCCTTCAGCAGGATCGCGTACACGCGGGCGAAGGAGAAAGCGCGGGTCATTTCGCCTGCTCCTGCAGATGGATGAAGACGTCCTCCAGATTGGGCGGCGTCTCGCTCACCGTGACGTCCGCCTGATGGCGATAGGGCGCGACGATCCGTTCCAGCGCCGCGCGGTCGCGCCCGCTCACATGCAGCGCAGCCCCGAAGAAGCCGGCATAATCCACGCCGGGCTGGCTTTGGATCGTGTGCAGCAGGCGGCGCACATGCGGGCCTTCCAGAACGAAAGTCGTCAGCCCCGATTGCGCGATCACTTCGGCAACGGAGCCTTTCGCGATCAGCTTGCCGTTGAGGATGTAAACGATGCGGTCGCAGCGCTCCGCTTCGTCCATGTAATGGGTGGAGACGAGAACGGTCAGCCCTTCCTCGCTGAGGGCGTGGATCTCCTCCCAGAAATCGCGCCGCGCCTTGGGATCGACGCCGGCGGTGGGTTCGTCCAGCAGCAGCAGCTTCGGCGCGTGCAGCATGCAGGCCGCCAGCGCCATGCGCTGTTTCCAGCCGCCGGAAAGCTCGCCCGCGAGCTGGTTCTGCCGCTGGACGAGGCCGAGCCGCTCCAGTGTGTGATCGACCTTCGCCTTGCGGTCGTCCAGTTCATAGATGCGCGCGACGAATTCCAGATTCTCGCGGATCGACAGATCCTCCCAGAAGCTGAACTTCTGGGTCATGTAGCCGACCTGCCGCTTGATCGCTTCGGATTGCGTCAGCACGTCGAGGCCGAGGCAGGTTCCGGTGCCGTCGTCCGGATGCAGCAATCCGCACAACATGCGGATGGTGGTCGTCTTGCCCGAACCGTTCGGTCCCAGAAAGCCCCACACCTCGCCGCTGGGAACGGCGATATCGACATGATCGACGGCCGTTTTCTTGCCGAAGCGCTTGGTCAGCCCGCGCACGTCGATGGCGAGATCGGATGTCATGTCAGAGCGGCCGCACCTGAACCGGCTGACCGGGATTGAGTTTCATGCCGCCGGGCATGCGCGCTTCCAGCTTGAACACCAGCTTCTCGCGCACCCCGACGCTGAAGATGACCGGTGGGGTGAATTCCTCTTGCTGCGCGATGAAGCTGATGGTCGCATCCATGGGTTTGCAGCCGTCGCAGGTCACGCGCACCTTCTCGCCGATATGCACCTTGGCGAACTCTGTCTCCGGCACGAAGAAGCGCACATAGATGTTCTTCGGTGGCAGGATGGAGATCACCGGCGTGGAGGCGGGCACATATTCGCCGGCGCGGAAATAGATGTCCTGCACGCGGCCTTCGGTCTGCGCGATGATGTTGCGCTGGGTGAGCGAATAGGCGGCGCCCGCCAGCGACGCATTCATCTGCGCGATCTGCGATTTGAGCTGGGCGATGCGCGCGGCCGACTGCTCGTAATTGGCCTTCGCCAGATCGAGATTGGCGGGCGTTCCGGCGTCGGCGCGCGCCAGCCCGCTTTGCCGCTGCAACTGGCGCTGCGCGTAAACCAGATTGGCTTCTTCCTGCTTCAGCGAAGCCTTGGCCGTTTCCAGCGAAGCGACGGCTTCGTTGCGCTGCGCGAGCTGCGCGGTGTCGTCGAGCGTGAAAAGCAGATTGCCGCGATGCACATAGGTGCCGCGTTCGACATGCAACGACGACATCCATCCCGGCTGCGGTGCGGAGATGAAGGCATTGTCGCCCTCCGCATAGCCGAGCCACGCGCCGTTGTCGTTTCGCCCGCAGGCCGCGAGAACCAGAAGAAAAAGAAGGATCGAAAGCCGTTTCATGGCGGTGCGTCTCCATCGGGCGCCAGCCCGCGCAGCAGAACGTCGAGATGGGTCTGAAGAAATCCGGAATAGTCGTAGGGCGCGGCATCGAATTGCGCGAAGGTGGTGCGCCACACCGCAGCCAGCAGAACAGGCGCGACGCACAGCCGCGCGGCATGTTGCGGGTCCACCTTGCGGAATTCTCCGCGTTCGATCCCGCGCGCGATCACGGCGCTCATGACGCCCAGTCCCTTGTCGATGATCTCTTCGCGGTAGAAGCGCGCAAGCTCCGGAAAGTTTCCGGCTTCGGCCACGATGATCTTGGGAAGCACGACGCGATCGGTCGAACTCAGGATCTGGCCGACTGTGGAAATAACCATCCGCAGCAGATTGGCGGCTGGTCCTTGAAAGGCCTGCGTCTGTTCGAGCACCTGGCCGATCTGCGTGCCGATGGACTCGCGCACCAGCGCCTTGAACACCGCTTCCTTGTTCTGGAAATAGAGATAGATCGTGCCCTTCGTCACGCCCGCGCGCTCGGCGATGTCGTCCATGCGGGTGGCGGCGAACCCCTTGGCGGAAAAACAGTCGAGCGCCGCCTCCAGGATTTCCTGCGGCCTTGCTTTCTTGCGGCGGCGCCAACGGGGGACAGGGTCGGACATGTCGGCTCAATTAATAACTGACTGGTCAGTTATAAAATACCCGTCGCGGATTTAACAACCGGCGCGTTTGCACAGCAGCTATGATGCGCAGATGGGCGTGGTTCGAGAGGGTGGAGCAGCCGATGGCCAGGAAATTTTCCAATAGAACAATAGCTTATCTCGTCGTGGCGGGCATTTCGGTGCTGCCGGCCCTGTTGGCGGGCTGCACCACGCCCGCGCCCTATGCCCCGCAGGCCTATAGCGGCGGCCCGGGCTATAATGACGAGCGGCTGGCGCAGAACCGTTACCGGGTAAGTTTCACGGGCAAGACCGCGACGCCGCGTGCGCAGGTGGAAGACT
>JAFECN010000121.1 GCA_018242145.1 Pseudomonadota bacterium | reverse complement strand
TTTTTCCCAAGCACTAGGCATTTCGCCAAGCTCGAATTTGTCGAACAGAAAGCCCGGCGCCACCGTGCAGCCCACCAGCGTGTAATCGCCCAGACTGCGTGCGGCCTGCCAATGGCCGGATGGCACAACGATCTGCGGACGTTCCCCTTTGGCGAGATTGCCGCCAAGGATGCGCGACTTCGGCCGCTTGCGATCCTTCGCGATCAGAAGTTCCAGCGGCGCGCCGTCATACCAGTGCCAGACCTCCGCGGTATCGATCCTGTGCCAGCGCGACACCTGCCCTCTTTCCAGAAGAAAATAGATGGCGGTGGAATGGGCGCGCCGGCTGTTGGGATCGCGAAAGGTTTCGCGGAAATATCCGCCCTCGGGATGCGGCTTCAGCCTAAGCAGGCGGATGATGCGGCGCGCGTCGTTCATGGATCCAGAAACATGTTGTGCGCGCCGCGCGCAATCAGCGCACGGGCGCCCGCAGCCAACGATCGTGCATCGTCCAGCGCATCGTGCGCGCGGCCATCGAATTGCGCGCCGCAGGCGCCCGCGATATCGCAGGCGTGCAGACCTTTTGTCACCACGCCATTCGCGTTGAGCCAGGGAACGATATTGCGATGCTCCGGCAGGGGTTGCGCGTTTTGAAGGCCGTATAGCGCGAGATTGTAAACGAGCACGCGGTCATCGCGCCCATAAGAGACGATGGGGTCGCCGCCCGCAAATGCGACGAAACCATCATAGGCGTCACGGAAATCGCATCCGCGTTCGGCAAGCGTCGCGTTGGTTATGCCGGTCAGCGCCGCAAAATAGGCAGACAGTTGCCTGTTGATGCGCGGACGCACCAGCCTATCGAACTGCGCGATGCATTCGAGCGTTTGCGCATCGAGCTTCACGGCACCAATCTGAACCACTTCGCGGAATTCGCCGGGGCGTAGCCATCCGGTGGCCATGGAGCCGTCCCACGCCGTGTATTCGAGATCGTAGAGAACAACGCTTCGCATCGGCGCAAAGTCACAGCAAAATCGCGGAACGAATCGGCCCGTTAAGCGTGATTAACACATTCTTAAGGCTGTGGGCCGAGCGTAGGCGCGGCCCCATTTGCGAGACGCATCATGGCTCTTCCGCTTCATTCGCCAATCCCGTCGCGCGAGGCGCCGGCGCCATCGAGCCTCGCGCAGCTTGCTTTGCTGCACGACGAGGCACGGGAAACGGCGCTTCTGTCCAATCTGCTCGGCCGCACGGTGTATGCCGCCGGCGGGCTGGCGGTGGCGGCGCTGGCGACCGTGCTGCTCGCGCGCGGGGCGATGCCCGTTGCCGAACCGGCCGTGTGGCTGGTGCTGGTCTTGATCGGCGTGGGGGCGATGGCGCGCAGCTATGCGCGCACGATCCGGCAACCTTTCGAGCGCGGACCGTTGCGCGAATTCGCCTACGACCTGAACGCCATCTCGGTCTATGCCGGGTTCGCCTGGGGGGCCGGCGCGTTCCTGACGCTCGGCCCACAAACCTCCCCCGTGACGCTGATGATTTTCGCCGCAGCCGTCCCCGCCATCATGGCTGCGACCATGCGCGCGCGCGAAATTTCGCTGGGCTTTCTTGCGCCCGTCGCAGGGCTTGGCGCGTTCGCGGCGGTGCTCAGGCCACTTCCGGAAGGCCCGCTGGCCGCGGCTTTTGTGCTTATTGCCTGCGCCTGCGTGGGCGGCGCAATTTTCTGGATGAATTCCCGCGAAAACGGCTTTTCCGCGCCCGCAGCGCTCTCCCGCATCTTCGCGGCCTGACGTCATATTTCCGCCTTCCGGCGGGTACATTCCGGGCCTAAGTTTCAGATCCGCAAATCAGCCGGTGTCCACACCTTTGTTTTGCTTCGCGATGGCCCGCGCCTCTCTCCATGGAACGACATGAGCTCCAAAGCCCTTAAAGACGCCGGCGCGGATGCCGCCGACGCAGCCCACGCATCGCAAGCCGACGAGACGAACGCCAAAAGCCGGATCGCCGCCGGGCGCAAGCTTCTGAAGAGCGGCGATCCGGCTCTCGCATCGTTCTATGACTCGCTGTTCGCAGGCGCGCCCCCCGAAGACATCACGCGCTACGCGCCCGAATCGCTGGCCGCGCTCGCGTCGCTCGCCTTCACCCATTCCGCCGTGCGCAAGACCGGCGACACGCTGGTCGAGATCTTTTCGTTCAACGCGCAGAACGAAGCTGGCGCCCGCACCGAAAGCGTGCTCGTGGCCGTCAACGACGACATGCCCTTCCTGTTCGACTCGCTGACCGCGGCGCTGTCCGCCCAGGGCCTGCGCGTGCATGCCCTCTTCCATCCCATCATGAAGACGCCGCGCGGCGCGGACGGCGCGCGCGGCAAGGGCGATGCGATTCCGGAAAGCGTGATCGTGATGGTGCTGGACGGCCTCGTCGAGGGCGAACGCGCGCAAGCCGTCATCGAGAGCGTGAAGGGCGTGTTCGCGCAGGTGCGCCTTGCCGTGCGCGACTGGAAGAAGATGCATGCGCATCTTGCCGAGACCATCGCCGCGCTGAAAGCCAATCCGCCCGGCATCAGCGCCGACGAGCTGAACGAAAGCATCGCCTTTCTGGAATGGTTGGGCGACAACCATTTCACCTTTCTCGGCGCGCGCGACTACACCTATAACGACAATGACGGCGGGCACTTGCAGCCGATCGAGCACAGCGGCCTCGGCGTTCTTTCCGACGCCAGCGCGCGCGTGGTCCAGCGGGGCGAAAGCCGCTCCACGCTGACACCGGAGATCAGCGCGTTCCTGAAGCTGCCCACGCCGCTCATCATCACCAAGTCGAACGAGCGCAGCGTCGTGCACCGGCGCGTCCACATGGATTATGTCGGCGTGAAGATGTTCAAGGGCGGCAAGCTGGTGGGCGAACACCGCTTCGTCGGCCTGTTCACCTCCGGCGCCTATAGCCGGCGGCCCGGCGAGATTCCGCTTCTGCGCGCGAAGGTGAAGCATGTGAAAGAGCGCGCCGGCCTGACGCCGGACAGCCATGACGGCAAGGCGCTGGCGCACATCCTGGACACCTATCCGCGCGATGAGCTGTTCCAGGTGAACGAGGATGAACTCTATGCGACGGCCATGGGCATCCTGCAGCTCGGCGAACGGCCCAAGGTGCGCGTGTTCCTGCGCTTCGACCGCTTCGACCGTTTCGTCTCGGCCCTCGTCTTCGTGCCGCGCGACCGCTACGACACCCATGTGCGCGAGAAGATCCACGCGATCCTCGCCAAGGCGCTCAACGGCCGCATGTCGGCGGCGACGCCGATGCTGGACGATTCCGTTCTGGCGCGGGTGCACTACATCGTCGGCCGCAACGAAGGCCCGCGGCCGCATGTGGACGTGCACGACCTCGAAGCGCAGATCCGCGACGCCATCCGCACATGGGACGATGGATTTGCCGCGGCCTTGATGGCGCGGCACGGCGAGGCGGACGGCCATCGCATGTTCCAGCGCCATGCCACCGGCTTTCCGGCGCGCTACCGGGATGCGTTCTCGCCGGAAGTGGCGGTAACCGATCTTGCGGAACTGGAAGCGTTGGCGCGCGCCGATCTGACGCCGGCGATTCAGGCCCGCGCCTATCGGTTGCCGCGCGATGCGCACAATGCGCTGCGGCTGAAGCTTTACATTCTCGGCTCCGTGCTGCCGCTGTCGGCATCCTTGCCGGTGTTCGAGAATCTCGGCTTCCGCGTGATCGCCGAGGACTCCTACCCGGTCCAGCTTGAAACCAGCGACGGCTGGAACGGCGACGCCGCCGTTCTCGATTTCCTGATGGAGCGCGCCGACGACGGCCCGGCCGATCTCTCCACGCAAAAAACGCCGCTGGAAGATGCATTCCAGGCCATCGTCTCAGGCGCCGCGGAGAGCGACGGCCTCAACAAGCTGGTGATCGCGGCGGGTCTTTCCTGGCGCGATGTGACGATCCTGCGCACCGCCGCGAAATATCTGCGCCAGGCCGGGTTCAACTTCAGCCAGGACTATATCGAGACGGCGCTGTTCCGGAATCCGGACATCGCAAACCTGCTGGTCGAGCTGTTCGCGGTCCGCAACGATCCGAAGCAGAAAGGCAGCGAGGAAGCCGCGAAGGCGATCCATGCGCGCATCGACGCGGCGCTGAACGATGTGCCGATCCTCGACGACGACCGCATCATCCGCCGCCTGCGCAATATTTTCGACTGCACGCTGCGCACCAATTTCTACCAGCCCGATGCCAACGGCAATGCGAAGAGCTACGTCGCCATCAAGCTGGATTCGCAGAAGCTGGACGAGCTTCCCGCGCCGCGGCCGCTGGTGGAGATCTTCGTCTATTCGCCGGAAGTGGAAGGCGTGCATCTGCGCTTCGGCCGCGTGGCGCGCGGCGGCATCCGCTGGTCGGACCGGCGCGAAGATTTCCGCACCGAAGTGCTGGGCCTGGTGAAGGCGCAACAGGTGAAGAACGCGGTGATCGTGCCGGTGGGCTCGAAGGGCGGCTTCTATCCCAAGCAACTGCCGGTGAACGCCACGCGCGAAGAGGTGCAGGCCGCGGGCATCAACGCCTACAAGATTTTCATCAACGCGCTGCTCGATTTGACGGACAATATTCACCCTGACGGCAGCGTCGTGCATCCGGAAAATGTGGTGCGCCACGATGACGACGATCCCTATCTCGTCGTCGCCGCCGACAAGGGCACGGCGACCTTCTCCGACATCGCCAACGGCATCGCCGAAGAGCACGGCTTCTGGCTGGGCGACGCTTTTGCTTCGGGTGGAAGCCATGGCTACGACCACAAGAAGATGGGCATCACCGCGCGCGGCGCATGGGAAGCGGTGAAACGCCACTTCCGCGAGCAGGGCCGCGACATCCAGAGCGAGCCGTTCACCGTCGTCGGCGTGGGCGACATGTCGGGCGACGTGTTCGGCAACGGCATGCTGTTGTCCAAAGAGACCAAGCTCGTCGCGGCCTTCGATCACCGCCACATCTTCATCGACCCCGATCCCGATCCGGATTCGTCGTGGAAGGAACGCGCGCGCATGTTCGATCTGCCGCGCTCCAGTTGGGCCGATTACAACAAGACTTTGATCTCCCAGGGTGGCGGCATCTTCCCGCGCACGGTGAAGGAGATCGCGCTGACGCCGCAGATCAAGAAGCTGGCCGGCATCGCGAAAGACAAAGCGGCCCCGGCGGAACTGATGAAGGCGCTGCTGAAAGCGGATGTCGATCTGCTGTGGTTCGGCGGCATCGGCACCTATGTGAAAGCGTCCGGCCAGAACAATCTGGATGTGGGCGATCGCGCCAACGATGCGATCCGCATCAACGGCGCGGATATCCGCGCCAAGGTCGTGGGCGAAGGCGCCAATCTGGGCGCAACGCAGCTTGGCCGCGTGGAATACGCGCTGGGCGGCGGACGCATCAACACCGACGCCATCGACAATTCGGCGGGCGTGGATACGTCCGACCACGAGGTGAATCTGAAGATCCTGCTCAGCACCCCGCAGCGGCGCGGCAAGCTCAGCATGGATGCGCGCGATGCATTGCTGACGCAGATGACGGACGATGTCGCGGCGCTGGTGCTCGATGACAATTACGAGCAGACCAAGGCGCTGTCCGTGTCGCAATCGCGCGGCACCAAGGACCTCGACGCGCAGGCGCGTTTCATGCGCGATCTGGAGAAGCGCGGAAAGCTGGATCGCGCGGTGGAATTCCTGCCGAGCGACGAAGAAATGCGCAAGCGCGCGCAGGACGGCAAAGGCCTGACCCGGCCCGAACTGGCGGTGCTGCTGGCCTATGCCAAGCTCGATCTCGACGCGGAAATCCTGGCGAGCGATCTGCCGGACGATCCTTATTTCGAAGCGGCATTGGCGAACTACTTCCCGAGGCAGGTCGTGGAACGCTTCCCCGACGCGCTGAAGGAACACCGCCTGCGCCGCGAAATCATTTCGACGGTGCTCGCGAACAGGATCGTCAATCTGGCCGGGCCGGTGTTCATCCACCGCGTGAAGGAAGTATCCAGCGCCCCGGCATCGCGCGTGGCGCGGGCTTTCGTCATCGCGGAAGGCGCCTTCGATCTGGAAGCGCTGAACGCGCGCATCGACGGGCTGGACAAGAAGGTCCATGCCGATGTGCAGACCACGATGTATGCCAGCGTCGCGGAGCTTTTGCGCCGCCTCGGCCTGTGGTTCCTGGTGAACGTGCCTGCCAATGCAAGCATCGCCGAAACCGTCGCGCGCTATCGCAAGGGCGTGGAGTCGCTGCGCGGCACCTATTCGTCGCTGGTCTCGCCTTACGAGATGGACGACACCGTGGCCCGCATCAAGGAACTGGTCGAAGCGGGCGTGCCGGAGGACATCGCCGATGACGTCGCGGCGCTGTCCTTGTGGAGCACAGCGCCCGAGATCGTGCAGCTCGCCAATACCCGCGCGCTCGATGTCGATCTGGTGGCGGGCGCATACTTCGCCATCGGCGCGATTGTCGGCATCGACCGGTTGCGCGGCCTGGCGCAGCGCATCAACGCGACAGAGCATTGGGACCGCCTCGCCATCCGTCGCATCATCGACGATCTCTTCGCCGGCCAGCGTTCGCTGACCGCGCATGTGCTGGAAGGCTTCGAACACGACAAGATCGACCGCACCCGCGCCGAAGGCTCGCAGGCGGCGGATGCCTGGGCGGAGAAGCACGCCGACGCGCTGGCGCGGACCAAATCGTTCCTCGACGAGTTGGAGCGCCACGGCGATCTGTCGATCGCGAAACTCACGCTGGCGAACAGTCAGATTCACGAATTGTCGGCGCATTGATGGTTCCACCGGCCGATCACGCGCGCATTGGCCGTTACATGCTGGTGCGCACAGTGATCGAACCGGCAGATCTCTGTTTCGTGTTCGGCAGCCGGGATGGTGTCGATGCCTATGTCGATACGGTCGCGACACATTTTCAAGCCGGCTATTTCCCGCGTATCGTTATCGCGGGCGGCGATACTGGCGGCGATATCGCTGAAGCGGACGATATCAAGGCACGCCTCGTCGCACGTGGCGTCAACGCCGCAGCGATCATTTGTGAGCGGGCTTCGACCAACACCGGCGAGAACGTGGCGATGGCGATGCCACTGATTGATCGTGAAATCGGGCTCGAAAATATCAGATCGCTCATCGCCGTCGGAAAAATCTCATCCTCGCGGCGCTTTCTGATGACGCTCAAACGCCATTGGCCCGAACCCAGACGCATGCTGCTGCCGGTAAACTATTTCGGAGCTGGCGCCGATCTTTGGTGGGAAGACGAAGCATTCCGTATGCGGGTGATGCGAGAATGGAACAAAATTCCCAGCTATATCGAGAAAGGATTTCTTGCAGAACTGGACGAAAGCGACGGGCTGATTGCCTGAGAGGAAAGCGTGACCAGTGTTGTCATCGTGTATGGTCCAAAAGCAGCCGGGAAAAGTTATCTTTCCCAGGCCCTCGAACGCGAACTGGGAATATCGCACATCGATCCCGATGCGCTTGTTCTGGAATGGATCGAACAGGGACACCGTCCCGATCCCAGGAACGGCTGGCTAACGGAAATCGTTGCAGCGACGAAATCGGCGCTGGAAACGCATAAGGCCGTGTCGCTGGAAGCGACCGGCGCATGGGACAGCGACTGGACGCTGCCCGGCCTGCTGAGGGATGCGGGGCATGAGGTCATCACGATCCGGCTCCTGATCGATCATGCGACTGCAAGGGCAAGACTTTCCGCCCGCCAAGAAACGAGAGTGCCGGTGTCCGCTTCCGAAGTGGAACGCATCTGGAATGCAGCGAACGCTAGACGGAAAAGCCAGAAAGTCGATCTGGAGATCGATGCAGCGGGTTCCGATTTTGTGGAGCGTACCGTCCGCTATCTCAGCGAAAGACTGCGCGCATAAGCAAGAACGCATCACCTCCCCTTGTGGGGAGGTCGATAAAATTCGAAGCGTAGCGAAGAATTTTTCGGGTGGGGGGACGATGTTTGCTATCCCCCCACCCGAAATTTGCGATGCAAATTTCGACCTCCCCACAAGGGGGAGGTGATTATCAGCGCGGGGCCATGCGGATGGCGCCGTCGAGGCGGACGCATTCGCCGTTGAAATAGCC
>JAFECN010000120.1 GCA_018242145.1 Pseudomonadota bacterium | reverse complement strand
TGGTGCTGGGCTTCATCGTGGCCTTCGCCCAGGCCAGCCGGATGCTCGGCCAGCCGCTGGCGGCGCTGACCAGCGCGCCCCTGTCCCTCGATCCCTGGCACCTGCCCGATTATGCGCTGCGGACGGCGCTCAGAATGCTGATCGCCATGGTGGTGTCGCTCGGCTTCACCTTTACCTACGCGACTCTTGCCGCCAAAAGCCCGCGCGCCGCCAGCCTGCTCATCCCTCTGCTCGACATCCTGCAGTCGGTGCCGATCCTGAGCTTCATTTCGGTGACGACGGTGTTCTTCCTGGCGCTGGCGCCCGGGCGGATTTTCGGGGCTGAACTGGTCTGTGTCTTCGCGCTTTTCACCAGCCAGGCCTGGAACATGGCCTTCAGCTTCTACCAGTCGCTGCGGACGGTGCCGCCGGAGATGATCGAAGCCGGACGCATGTTCGGCCTGAACGGCTGGGCGCGCTTCTGGCGCATCGAAGTACCCTTCGCCATGCCCTCGCTCATCTGGAACATGATGATGTCCATGTCGGGCGGCTGGTTCTTCGTCACGCTCGCCGAAGCGGTGACGGTCGGCAACACGTCCTTCGCTTTGCCGGGCGTCGGCTCCTACATCGCGCTCGCCATCGAACACCGCGACATCCCCGCGATCTTCTGGGCGATCGGCACGATGCTGATCGTCATTCTGATCTATGACCAGTTGATGTTCCGCCCGCTTGTCGCATGGGCCTTTCGCTTCCGCGTCGACCAGGAACAAGCCGAAGACGAACCCGAAAGCTGGATGCTCACCATGTTCCGGCGCACGAACCTGTTCGACGCCGCGGGAGCGCCGGTCGAGCGCTTCATGCGCTGGACCTATCGGATGCAGGCGCCATCCTTTGGCCGATCGAATACACCTGCCGCGCCGATCGTATCGCAGGCCGCGAACGGTGTATGGTACCTCGCCATCGTTCTGGTGCTGGGCTTCGCGGCATGGCGTATTTTCCAGTTCTCCGCAGCCGCACTGCCGATGAGCGAAGTGCTGAACGCTTTCGCGCTCGGCTTCATCACCATGATCCGCGTTTTCATCCTGATCGCGCTGGCGAGCGTGATCTGGACGCCGATTGGAATCTATGTCGGCTTGCGTCCGAAGCTCGCCGCCATCGTGCAGCCGGTCGCACAGTTCCTGGCAGCGTTTCCGGCCAATCTTCTTTTTCCGCTCGTCGTGGTCGGCATCGTTACCTTCCATCTCAACCCGGATATCTGGCTGTCGCCGCTGATGGTTCTGGGCACGCAGTGGTACATTCTGTTCAACGTGATCGCGGGCGCATCCGGTCTGCCGCGCGACATGCGCGATGCCGGCGACAATTTCGGTGTGACGGGCTGGCTGTGGTGGAAGCGGATTGCACTGCCAGCGGTGTTTCCGTTTTATGTCACGGGTGCGATCACGGCATCCGGCGGATCGTGGAACGCTGCCATCGTCGCCGAATTCGTGAACTGGGGGCATCAGACGCTGCATGCGCATGGCCTTGGCGACTATATTCAGCGCGCCAGCGTAGCCGGCGATTTCCATCGCATCGTGCTCGGCACCGCGGTGATGGCCATTCTGGTGAGTGTCATAAACCGCATCTTCTGGCGTCCGTTATATTGGTATGCCGAACGCAAATTCCGTCTGACGTGAGGAGACGAACATGGACGCGCTTCTCGAACTGAAAGACATCCGCCGCGCTTTCCCGCGCCCGGGCGGCAGCGAATTGCTGGTGCTGGACGATGTGAACCTGACCGTGAAGCAGGGTGAGATCGTCGGGCTGCTTGGCCGTTCCGGCTCCGGCAAATCGACTTTGCTGCGGATCATCGCAGGGCTCTCCGCGCCGACCAGCGGATCGGCGATGTATCTTGGCCATGAGATCGACGGACCGGCCAAGGGCATCGCGATGGTGTTCCAGAGCTTCGCGTTGTTTCCATGGCTCACGGTGCTGGAGAATGTGCAGCTTGGCTTGGAAGCCTTGAAGCTTTCGCCGGAAGAAATCCGCAAGCGCGCACTGGAGGCCATCGACCTCATCGGCCTCGACGGCTACGAAAGCGCTTATCCGCGCGAATTGTCCGGCGGCATGCGCCAGCGCGTCGGCTTCGCGCGCGCGCTGGTGGTGCATCCCAACATCCTTCTGATGGACGAGCCGTTCTCGGCGCTGGACGTTCTCACCGCCGAAAACCTGCGCACCGACCTGATCGAATTGTGGTCCGAAGGCGATCTGCCGATGAAAGGCATTATTCTCGTCACCCACAACATCGAGGAAGCGGTCCTGATGTGCGACCGCGTGTGCCTGTTCTCCACCAATCCCGGCAAGATCGTGAGCGAAATCCCCATCCCGCTGCGCCGTCCGCGCGACCGCAACGACCCGGCATTCAACGCGCTGGTCGAACGCATCTATGCCGAGATGACCGCGCGGCGCGCGGCGCAAAAGGTCGAGCGCGCGACGATGGGCACGATCCTGCACCGCGTCTCCGCCAACTCCATCGCCGGCCTGCTCGAAGCGGTGGCGGCGGCGCCCTACAACGGCAAAGCCGATCTTCCCGAGATCGCATCGGAACTCACGATGGAAGTGGACGAACTCTTCCCCATCGCCGAAGCGATGCAGATGATGCGCCTCGCCGACCTCGAAGGCGGCGACATCAAGCTCACCGAAAACGGCAAGCGTTTCGCCGCGGAGGAAACCGACGAGCGCAAGCGCATCTTCGCGCGGCTGCTGATCCGCTATGTGCCGATCGCCGCGCATATCCGCCGCGTGCTGGACGAGCGCGAAAGCCACACCGCCTCGTGGAACCGCTTCCTCGACGAACTTGAAGATCACATGACGGAAGACGCGGCGGACGAAACGCTCACCGCCGTCGTCGGCTGGGGCCGTTTCGCGGAGCTGTTCTCCTATGACGACGATTCGGCGATGTTCAGCCTCGAAAACCCGACCTGACGCTTTGCAATCCGCGCCGCATCGCGCAAAAGTGCGGTGCGGGGTGCGATGATCGAACTCGAAAACCTTTCCAAGCGGTATGGCAGCGGCGCGCCGGTGGTGCGCGACGTGAACCTGCGCGTCGCGGACAGCGAGTTCCTTGTGCTGATCGGCGAATCCGGCAGCGGCAAGACAACCACGCTCAACATGATCAACCGGCTCGTGGAACCGAGCGACGGCCGCATCCTTATCGACGGCGCGGATGTGCGCGCGGGCGATCCCGTCGCCCTGCGGCGCCAGATCGGGTTCGTGTTTCAGGAGATCGGCCTCTTCCCGCACATGACGGTGGCGGAGAACATCGCCGTCACGCCGCGCCTTCTGCGCTGGC
>JAFECN010000011.1 GCA_018242145.1 Pseudomonadota bacterium | reverse complement strand
GGGAATTTCCGCGCAATCGCCCAAAGGCCCGCGCACGGTTATCGTGGCCGAGAAATCGGCGTTCCCCAAGCTCGCCGCCATCTTCGCGGCAACGCCGGTTTCGGTGTGGCGCGATTACCTGACGGTGCGCTATCTGCACAGCTTCGCATCCTATCTGCCCAAGACCGTCGACGATGCGAATTTCGCGATGTACGGCCAGACGATCCGCGGCCAGAAAGTGCAACTCGACCGCCAGACGCGCGGCATCCATCTGCTCGACGACCAGATGGGCGAAGCGCTGGGCAAGATGTATGTCGCCAAATACTTCCCGCCGGAAGCGAAGGCGAAAGCGAAGCAACTGGTCGAGAACCTGCTGAAGGCCTATGAGGCCGACATCAAGACGCTGGCATGGATGACGCCCGCCACGCGCGAAAAGGCGCTGAACAAGCTGCATCACTACACGCTGAAGATCGGCTATCCCGACACCTGGCGCGATTATTCCGCGCTCACCATCGTGCCCGGCCAGATCCTGCAGGATGCGAAGAACGCCACCGTGTTCGAATGGAATCGCCAGGTGAAGCGCATCGACCAGCCGGTGGACAAGGCCGAATGGGGCATGACGCCGCCGACCAACAACGCCTATTACAACCCCACCACTAACGAGATCTGTTTCCCCGCGGGCATTCTGCAACCGCCCTATTTCGACGCGAAGGCGGACGAAGCGGTGAACTATGGCGGCATCGGCGCCACCATCGGCCACGAGATCAGCCACGGCTTCGACGATCAGGGCGCCAAATACGATTGGGACGGCACCCTGCGCGACTGGTGGACGCCGCAGGACAAGAAGAACTTCGAGGAAAAGACTAACGCCGTCGCCGCGCAATACGATCAATACGAGCCGCTGCCCGGCATCCACATCAAGGGCAAGCTGACCAACGGCGAGAACATCGCGGACATCGCGGGACTTGTGATCGCCTACAAGGCCTATCACATCGCGCTCGGCGGCAAGCCCGCGCCGGTGCTGAACGGCTATACCGGCGATCAGCGATTCTACATCGCCTATGCGCAAAGCTGGCGCGAGATCCGCAGCCCCGGCACCACGCGCGCGCAACTGCTGAGCAATCCGCACAGTCCGGCCGAATACCGCGTGAACGGCGTCGTGCGCAACGACAATGGCTGGTACGCCGCGTTCCCGAGCGTGAAGCCCGGCGACAAATTCTACCTGCCGCCGGACAAACGCGTTCCGGTGTGGTGATGAACTTTTCCTCCCCCGGTTACGGGGGAGGAAATTAGCGTTTTTTCTTTTTCATCGCCGGCTTCTTCGCCGCCTTCGCGCGCTTCTTCTTCTCCGTCGGCGAATTGCGCCTCGCGTCCAGCGCGATCCGTGCCCACGCCGCCAATTCTTCCGGGTCGTCGTAGAGCCTCTCCGGCAGCGCATACCAGTGCGTCGCGATCATCTCGTTCCTGCTGCGCTTCAGGAACGTGAACGGCTTGCAGCCTTCCGCCACAAACGCCCCGCGCGTTTGCGCGTTGGTGTGGAAATAGATGATGTCGTCAAACACCATCCCGATCATCACGTCGTCCGCGACAATCCCCTTCCCGCCAAAGAACCGGCGCAGCCGTATTGGTCCGAACGCGGCAAACAGATCGTCGAAGCGGTGCGGGTCCATGCCCGTTCTTACCGCGATCCGCGCGCACCGCGAAGGCCGGGCCGGCGCTGCGGCATGCACGGGATTTTCCGGTTGCGGCCCTGGGGCGCTTTCTTTTCGCCGCCGCTCTGGTGCAATCTCGGTTGCGAACGAAAACAGGTGAGACGATGAACACTGCGCCCAGAGCCAATTCCATGTTCGGCTTCAACCCCGCCGACGATTTGAACGATCTTCGCATGAGCGAAAAGGCGATGCCGCTTCTGGCGCACGTCAAGAAGTTCATCGCCGAGACGGTCGTGCCGATGGGCGAGGAATATCGCCGCCTCGGCGAAGGCAATCCCAACCGCTGGAGCTTCATGCCCGGCCAGCTCGAAGTTCTGGAAAAGGCCAAGAACAAGGCCAAGGCCGAGGGCCTGTGGAATTTCTTTCTGCCGGATGCCGAAACGGGCGAAGGGCTGAGCAATCTCGATTACGCCTATATCGCCGTGGAACTGGGCAAAGCGCCTCTCGCCTCGGAAGCGATGAACTGCGCCGCGCCGGACACCGGCAACATGGAAGTGCTGGAGCGCGTGGGAACCCCGGAGCAGAAGGAGCGCTGGCTGAAGCCGCTGCTGAACGGCGAAATCCGCTCCGCTTACGCCATGACCGAGCCGGATGTCGCCTCCTCCGACGCCAAGAATATCCGCACCCGCGCGGTGCGCGACGGCAAAGACTGGGTGATCAACGGCGAGAAATATTACATCTCCGGCGCCGGCGATCCGCGCTGCAAGATCATGATCGTGATGGTGCAGACCAACCCGGACGGCCCTTCGCACCAGCAACAGTCGCAGATCCTCGTCCCCACGGACACGCCCGGCGTGAAGATCCTTGGCCCCATGGAAGTGTTCGGCCACGACCACGCGCCGCGCGGCCACATGCACATCAAGTTCGAGAATGTGCGCGTGCCGCACGAGAACATCCTGCTCGGCGAAGGCCGCGGCTTCGAGATCAGCCAGGTGCGCCTGGGGCCGGGCCGCATCCATCACTGCATGCGCACCATCGGCAAGGCCGAACAGGCGCTGGACCTGATGGTATCGCGCGGCCTGTCGCGCGAGGCCTTCGGCAAGCCGCTCATCATGCTGGGCAAGAACCTGGAGCTTGTTTCGCGCGCGCGCATCGAGATCGAGGCGATGCGCCTGATGGTGCTGAAAGCCGCCAAGGCGATGGACGTTCTCGGCAACAAGCAGGCCCGCGTCTGGGTCAGCATGGTCAAGGCGATGGTGCCGGAGAAGGCGTGCCAGATCATCGATCAGGCTATCCAGATCCACGGCGCCACCGGCATCTCCCAATGGACACCGCTGGCCGAACTCTACACCGACGTCCGCCACCTGCGCTTCGCCGATGGCCCGGATGAGGTGCATCACATGGTGGTGGGGCGGAACGAACTGCGGTGAACACGACACCACTGTTCGCATAAGGAAACCGCGCTTCGTCAGGAGCGCGGCTTTTTGCACCCACCGAAGGAGCAGAAATTGACTGACTAACCACTCTCTTATATACCGGCGGCATGGCCCGGCCCCTCAGCGATGTAAAACGCACCGCGATCCTCGCCGCCGCCGCGCGGGTGATCGCGGCCGAGGGGCTTGGCGCGCCGACCGCAGCCATCGCCAGAGAAGCGGGCGTTTCCAACGGATCGCTGTTCACCTATTTCGCCACCAAGGCGGACCTGCTGAACACGCTCTATCTGGACATCAAGTCCGACCTTGCCGCCGCCTCGCTCAAGGGCGTTTCGCCCAAATCCTCCGTCCGCAAACAGATGCAGCAGATGTGGTCGCAGCGTATCCATTGGGCGATTGCCGCGCCGGACAAGCGCCGCGCCCTCGCCCATCTGAATGTCAGCGACGAGATCACCGCCGAAACGCGCGAAGCGGGCCACCGCGTGATGGCCGGCATCGCCAAGCTGATGACGGATGCGCGCGCCAAGGGCCCCATGCGCGGCACGCCGCATGGCTTCCTTGTCGCCCTCACCAACGCCACGGCGGACGCGACGATCGAATTCATCGTGACGGACAAGCGCAACGCCGCAAAACACATCGCCACATCGTTCGAAGCCTTGTGGCGCATGATCGCCTGACTTTTTTGCCGGGAAAATGACTGACCAGGCAGACAATTAAACGGAGAAACCGCCGATGCCCAAACCCGATCTCAGACACGCGAAAGCCTATGTCGTCACCGGACCCACCTCCGGCATCGGCCGGCTTGCGGCGCTGGAACTTGCGAAACATGGCACGGTCATCCTTGCCGGCCGCGACCGCGCAAAGCTCGATGTCATGCAGCGGCGCATCGTGCGCGGCGGCGGCAAGGCCGTGGCCGTCACCCTGGACCTTTCGGACGTTGCGAGCGCGCGGCGCGCGGCGGCGGAGATCGCGGCGCTCCATCTTCCCATTGCGGGCGTGCTGAACAATGCGGGCATGCGCGAAGCCGTGCCCACCAAATCCGCGCAAGGGTGGGACCGCACCTTCGCCACCAACCATCTTGGCCCCTTCGCCTTCACCGAAGCGCTGATCCCGCATCTGGCCGATGGCACGACGATCGTGTTCGTGGTGTCCGCGGTGGAGAACCCGGAGCGGCCGATGGCCAAACGCGCGGGCTTCCTGGGCGGGCGCTACATCAGCGCCGAAGCCAGCGCGCGCGGCGAATGGAAATCGCCGAACTCAAAAGTGCCGGGCTTCGACTCCTACGCCACATCGAAACAGGCTGCGCTGGCCGCCGCGCTGGAACTGGCGCGCGAGAACCCGCGTCTGCGCGTCAATGCGGTGGAGCCGGGGCTGATCATGAACACGGGCCTCAGCCGCCACGCATCCTTGCGCATGCGCATCCGCGCGCATGTGATTTTCCCGCTGGTCCAGCCCTTCGTGAAAGCTATGAGCACCCAAAGCAAAGCCTCGCGCCTGCTGGCCAGGCTCATGCGCAACGACGCCGGCGCGACAGGCATCTATTACGACGAGAGCGGCGATGCGATGAAACAGACCTCACAGGAAGTCCGCGACCCGGACTTCACAAAGCGCGTTGTGGCGGAGACGCGGGCGTTGCTGGCGGAGGTGGGATAAGTTCGACTCACGAAACTGTCTTTCGCAATTCCGAAAAGAACCACTCCAGCGCCTCGTCGCTTTCCACACGGCGCACCAGCGACACGCGGATGGGATTGCGCAGGAATGCCGGCCGCACCACCTGCAGCCCCAACGCCTTCGCGTGCCGCTCCGCCAGCCGCGCGGGGCATGTGGCGACCAGATCGCTCTTGGACACGGCAATCAGCGCGTTCAGCCAGCCGGGCACCCAGGCGGCGATCGTCATGTTGCGCGTTTCGCGCGAAGCTTCGCTGATCTGCACTTCGGCAGCGCTGTACGCCAGCACATGCGGAAGCTTGCCATAGGCTTTGTAATCCAGCCTGCCCTTCAGCCGCGGATGTCCGCGCCGCGCCGCCACGCAATAGCGATCTTCGAACATCATCTCTTCGACAAGCCCTTCGGGCACGTTGGGAAAACGCCCCAGCGCCACGTCGATCTCCCCGCGCCGCAGCAAGTCCAGCGATTGATGGGGCGAATACGAAAGGAAACTGCACACCGTGTTCGGCGCTTTCTCCCGGATCGCGCTGATGAGCGGCGCGCCGATGATCGAAACGACGAATTCCGGCGCGCTGATGCGGAACTGCCGCGTGCTGCGCGTCGGATCGAACACCTCCTGCTGTAACGCCTGATTGGCCAACTCCACCAGCGCCTCGATGCGTGGCGCCAACTCGCGCGCCCGCCGCGTGGGGCGAAGGCCATGCGGCAGCCGCTCGAACAACGGATCGCCGAAGATATCGCGCAGCCGCCCCAACGCATGACTCACTGCCGGCTGGCTGAGGCCAAGGCGATCCGCAACCAGAGTCGTCTGCTGAAATTGAAACAGCGCGCGGAAGACGAGCAGCAGCCCGCCGTCCAGTCGCCTGATATTATTGATGTCGATATCTGATATTATGGATATTCATTATCTTATTTTTGTTCCGCTCGCT
>JAFECN010000119.1 GCA_018242145.1 Pseudomonadota bacterium | reverse complement strand
GAATGGCGAATGGACGTCCTACTCGCTACTCCCTACTCGCTACTCCCTTTTCTGCAGAACGGAGCGCGCTGTGCCACTTGTAAATGTCATGGTGAGCGGCCGCGCCTACACCATCGCCTGCGACGAAGGCGAAGAAGAGCATCTGAAGGAACTCGCCGCGCATGTGGACGGCAAGGTGCGCGAGCTTCTGGAAAGCGTGGGGCAGGTGGGCGATCAGCGCCTGCTGCTGATGGCGGCGCTGCTCATCACCGATGAATTTTACGAAGCGCGTTCCAAGCTCGAAGGCTATGCGAAACATGCGGGCGATCTCGCCTCCGCGCATGAGGAGATGACCGGCAAGCTCGGCCAGTCGGAAAGCCAGGCCATCAATCTGCTCGAACGCATGAGCAAGCGCGCCGAAGACATTGCCGCGAGGCTGGGTCACGCCTAGAACGGTTTACGATCTGTTTTCGTCCCAAGCTTGTCATCGTCCGGTCACTCGCCTTTTTGCGAGCGATGACCCATTTTTGCGAACAGAAAACTGGGTCGCCCGGACAAGCCGGGCGATGACAGATTTGGATGTTGTTGGACGCAAAATGCTCTAAACTGATGACGGACAGGTACTGCCCCATGCGTCAGGAAAGCGATGCCCAGGGGCCTTAATGGTACTCACCGGGAGCTGTCCCTGACCGGAGCCGTGGTTCCGGACATATGGCGCCCACCTGCACTTGCAGGCCCGTGAGGATCCAAGTTCCAACGGTGTGGGTGGTCCTGTCCGCCTTAAAGCCCGTCGTGGCCGGGCGGCAAGCGAAGCGCAGCGCGACCCGGCCATCCAGAAATTATGACGGTTTCAAAAGCAGAATTCCGTAACAACATGCGCAAACGCCGCGCGGACCTCGCGCGCGCCCATCCTGATTTTGCGCGCGCCGTGGCGGAGCATGTTGCCGCGTTGAAGATCGCCGATAGCGCAACGGTCGGCGGCTACATCGCGATCAACGACGAGGCCGATCCGCATATCATCCTGAAGATGCTCACGTCGCAGAATTGCGAACTTGCGTTTCCGCGCGTGGTCGCGAAAGGCGAACCGCTTGCCTTCCATCGCTGGCAGCCGGGCCGCGTGATGGCGGAAGGCGCTTACGGCATTCCCGAGCCCTCGAAAGACTGGCCGCTCGCCTATCCGAAAATCCTTCTGGTCCCGCTGCTCGCCTTCGACGCGAACGGCCACCGCCTCGGCTATGGTGGCGGCTATTACGACCGCACGCTGGATTTCCTGCGCGCCAATTCCACCGTGCGCGCCATCGGCGTCGCCTATGCCGGGCAGGAAGTGGACGCGCTGCCGCGCGAAGATCACGATCACCCGCTCGATGCCATCATCACCGAAAACGGCGTGCGCGAATTCACCAGACGAACGGGATGATCCGATAGGGCAGGCGCGTCATGTAATCGGCATAGCCGGGCAATTCGCGCGCCAGCGTGTTCTCTTCCGCGATGGCGCGCAGCGCGACCGCGACGATGAAAAGCGGCGGCACCAGCAGCCCCCATTCCGATCCCAGCAGCAACGGCATGCCGAAGAGATAGAAGATCGCGGACGCATACATCGGGTGGCGCACCAGCGCGTAAGGCCCGGTGTCGATCACATGCTGGCCGCGGTCGCGCTGCAACCGCACCGTGGGCTCGGCGAAGCTGTTGGCGTTGAACACGGCGAAAGTGGCAAGGAAGCCTGCGGCAATCAGAAATGCGCCGATCACATTCGCGCTCACCGGCACCGGGGCTGAAAGGTGCCAGCGCTGCGCATCCAGCCCCATGAAGATGAGCCACAGGAACCAGATGCCGATGAAGGTGAAAAGGAAAATGCGGTCCCACACCGGCGTGCCCCTGGTGTTCAGCGGCTCCAATCGCGCCTTCAGCAGCGCCGGATCGCGCCGGGCGTAATAGGCGACGAAGGCCAGCGAACCGAAGAAATAAATCGCGATGAAAGCCCAGCCTTGCGGCCAAACCCAGTTCCCGGCGGCAGCAAGCAGGCAGACGCCCATCAATCCGATCCAGAGGGCGGAGGTGAACGCGGTGCGGAGCATCATGGGTGTCTCCCGGTCTTTGCGATAATAGCGCCGCAAACCCGTTCCCGTACCGGTTGCGCGGTGCACGGCTCCAATGCTTTAACGCCTGTCATGCGTATTCTTTTCATCGGAGACGTTGTCGGAAAGCCGGGTCGCGATGTCGTGACCGCGGAACTTCCGCGCCTCATCGAACGGCTGAAGCTCGATTTCGTCATCCTGAACGGCGAGAATGCCGCGCATGGCTTCGGCCTCACGCGCGCCATCGCCAACGATTTCTTCGCGCTGGGCGTGGATTGCATCACCACCGGCAATCACTGGGCCGACCAGCGCGAGATTTTGAATTTCATCGCCGATGAAGACCGCGTGCTGCGCCCGCGCAATCTGCCCGCCGGCGCGCCGGGCAAGGGTGCCAATCTGTTTCAGGCGAGGAACGGCCAGAACGTGCTCGTCGTCTCGCCGCTCGGCCGCGTGTTCATGGAGCCGCAGGACGACCCCTTCGCCGCCGTCGACTCCGAGTTGAACGCATGCCCGCTCGGCGAAGCGGCGGACGCCATCGTGGTGGACATGCACGCCGAAGCGACGAGCGAAAAAATGGCGATGGGCCATTTCTGCGACGGCCGCGCCTCTATGGTGGTCGGCTCGCATCAACACATCCCGACAGGCGATGCGCAGATTCTTCCCGGCGGCACCGCCTATCAGACCGATGCCGGCGCCTGCGCCGATTACGACAGCGTGATCGGCATGGACAAGTTCGAGCCGCTCAATCGCTTCACCCGCAAGCTCCCCGGCAACCGCTTCACGCCCGCGACGGGACCGGCGACCTTGTGCGCGGTGTTCGTGGAAACCAATGCGAAGGGCCTTGCCGCGCGCATCGACCCCGTGCGCGTCGGCGGCCGCCTGAAGCAGACGATTCCGGAAAATCTGACCGGCTGAACTTTAACTCTTGCATGTGCTATACTGTGTCCATGTCGATGACGCTTGACCGTGCTCTTGGAATTCTGCGCGCCAACAAGGATTCGTTGCGCGCGAAAGGCATTCTGCACGCTGCCGTCTTCGGTTCGGTCGCTCGCGGGGAGGCCAAGTCGTCAAGCGATGTGGATATCCTCGTCGATTTGCAGCCTGGCAAGCCCTGCGGCGTTTATGAGTATGTTCGTCTGCAACATGACATCGCCGATCTGTTCGGCAGCAGGATCGACCTCGTTGAGCGCAAGGCGCTGAGACCTTTTGTCCGTGAAGAAGCGTTGCGGGATGCGGTCGATGCGTTCTGAGGATGATCGCGCTTTGCTGGAAGATATGAGAGCCAATATCGGGTATGCGAGAGAGTTCATCGGCGAAAAGACGTTCGAGGAATTCGCCGCCAGCAGGCTGACTTTCTACGCCACTACGCGCGCGCTTGAAATCATCTCGGAAGCATCCCGCCACTTGTCGGAAGATTTGAAGCGACGTCGTCCGTCCATCGATTGGGTCGCCGTTCGCGACGCCGGTAATGTCTATCGCCACGCTTATGAATATGTGACTGAAGAACGTATCTGGGATACCGCAACCAAATCGCTTTTCGCATTGGAAGCTGTGGTGCTGGAGGAACTGGCCAAGTTTCGGATTTGAATATCCGGTGGGAATCGCGTTGCACGCATGGCATGGGTCGTTAAGGCTTGTCTCCCGCGCCTTGGCGCAAGGGGATGGAACTCAAGCGCACCCTGTGGCTTGATCGGGTATGCGGGAACTTTGGGCATTGCTGAAGGAAGGCGTCGTCGCGTTCGACGAAGACGACTCGCTCAGCCGCGGCGCAGCCATCGCCTTCTATGCTCTGACGGCGCTGGCGCCGGTTCTTTATATTGCCGCTGCCATCGCAGGGCTGGTCTTCGGGCGCGAAGCGGCGGGCACCGCCATCGCGCATGAGGTGGGCCGTCTCGTCGGGCCCAACGCATCGAAGCTGCTTACCGCCGCGATCCGCAATTCCGACAATCCCAGCGATACCGGTTTCTGGACCAACATCATCGGCGTCGTCCTGCTCATCGTTACCGCCTCGGGCATGTTCGGCGAGATGCAGGCGGCGCTGAACAAGATCTGGAAGGCCCAGCCCAAAACGGCGATCTGGTGGCGCCTGGCGCGCGGGCGTTTCATGAGCTTGCTGCTGGTCGTCGCGCTCGGCTTTCTGCTTCTGATATCGCTGGTGATGTCGGCGGCGATTCATGCGCTGGGCGAACGCATAGACTATGTGCTGCCCATCGGCTCCTTCCTCGCGCATATCCTGAACTTCGGGATTTCCTTCGTGCTGGTGGCGGCGTTGCTGGCCGCCATCTATCGCGCGCTGCCCGATTGCGAGATCCAGTGGCGCGATGTGATGGTGGGCGCCATCGGCACCACCATCCTGTTCAACATCGGCGAGTTCTTCATCAGCCTCTATCTCGGCTCGGCCACAGTGGGCTATCGCTATGGCGCGGCGGGCGGCGTGATCGTGCTCCTGCTGTGGATCTATTACACCGCGCAGATTTTCCTGCTTGGCGCGGAATTCACCCATGTCTGGTCCAGGCACCATGGCAGCCTGCGGGATGCGCGCGCGGCGGGCATGGAAACGACGCCCGCGAAAATCTGACCGGGCGCAATCCCGGTCAAGCGCGCGCCGTTCGATCCGGCTAGGATCGGTTCGAAAGGATCGGCCATGTCGCTCACCAACAAGGCGCTGTTCGTCATCGAGCGCAATCTCTCTCGCGATTTTACGCTGGAGCAGATCGCGAAGTTCTGCGACGTGTCGCGCTTTCATCTCGCGCATGCCTTCGGCGAAGCCACCGGGCTGTCGGTGATCGAATATCGCCGCGCGCGCCGCCTCACCGAAGCGGCTTATGCACTGGCGGCCGGTGCGTCCGACATCCTGGGTGTCGCGCTCGACACCGGCTATGCCAGCCATGAAGCCTTCAGCCGCGCCTTCAAGGCCCAGTTCGGCAAGACGCCCGAAGAAGTCCGCAAATCCGAATCCATCGAGGGGCTGAAGCTCGTCGATGCCATTCGCCATCTGGAGTCCAAAGCCATGATCTTGAAAGAGCCGCGCATCGAAACGGTGGGCGAATTGAAATTCGTCGGCCTCGGCGAGCATGTGCCCTATCACGCGATGCAGAACATCGCGGGTCAGTGGCTGCGCTTCATGCAGAATTTCTATGGCGAGATCGGGAACAAGCTGAACGAGCCGCCGGTCGGCATCACCACGGCATCGAACGACGAGGGCATACAATATGTCTGTGCCGCGGGCGTCAGCACCTTCGGCAAGCGGCCGGACGGCCTTGCCGATATCACGCTTGCGCCCGCCACCTATGCGGTGTTCGCGCATGATGGGCACGTCACCGAAATCCGCGACACCTACGAGGCGATCTGGAACGACTGGTTTCCGAAAAGCGGCCGCGCCCCCGCCGAAGCGCCGGGCTTCGAGCGCCACAACGCCACCTTCGATCCGCGCACCGGCAATGGCGGCTGCACCATCTGGTTGCCGATCAAATAGTTTCCTTTCCGCAAAGCGGGGAAGAAATCACTGCACCACCGCTGTTCCCTTCATGCCCAGCGTGGCATGCATGAAGTGGGTGCAGTCGAACGGATAGGTGCCCGCTTTTTCCGGCACGAAATCGACGGTCACGGTGCCGCCGTCATCCACCTCCACTTCGCCGTCTTTGGAGACTTTGGCCTTGTCGGCATCGGCGACGATGCCGGATTGGAAAAACGCCGGCGCCGCGAAATTGTGATCCTTGGTCACGCTGCTGGCGAAAACCAGATGATAAGGCTGGCCCACGCGCAAATTCAGCGTGGACGGCGTGAAGGCATAGCTGCTGAGTCCGATCGTCACCGTTTCGGCTTTCGACCAGTCGGGTGCGGTCTGGGCCACGGCAGGGGCGGAAACAAAAAGCGCAAGGGCAATCGCCATGCGAGCGAGCATGAGGCGCACTCCGGAAAAGAACCGCGGGGATCGCGGTGTGCGCGCAGGATAGCGCAACCGCAGAACCATACCGCGTAAATCTCAGTGTTTCGCCGCCGCTTCCTGCCGGGCCAGTTCGGCGTCGAACGCGGCTTCGGCCTTGGCCATGAAGGTCTGCAAGGCGGCGGGAGCGATGAAGGGATTTGGCCCACCCGCTTTTCGCGCCGCTTCCTTGGCTTGCGGATCGTAGAATTGCGCGTGCGGCGCCAGGAACACATCGGCATGCATCGCTTTCAGCTTGGCGATGCTGGTGCGATAGTCTTCCACAATCCCGGGATAGGCTTTGTTGTTCATCAGCGGATTGCCCGCGACGGACACGCTGCAGATATCGATCACGCGATAGGTCTTGCCGCCTTCGGTCTCATTCCACGTCCAGCTTGTGCAGCCCGGCGTGTGTCCCGGCGTCAGATGCGCGGTGAGATGCACGTCACCGGCGCTCACCGTTTCGCCGTCCTTCACCACATGGTCCACCTTCACCGGCGGATAATGCACATCCTTCGTCGGCCCAAAGCTGATGCTCCCGGTTTCGAGGATGGGCTTGTCCGCGGCGCTAGCGTCGAAGCGCGCGCCGGTGTCCTTCTTGATCTGCGCGATGCCCGCCGCGTGGTCGTAATGCGCGTGGGTGTTGAGGATCAGCTTGATGTCGGAAAGCTTGAAACCCAGCGCCGCGATGTTCTTCTCGATCTGCGGCACGGTCTGCACCAGCGCGCCGTCGATCAGCACGTCGCCTTTGGGCGACGTGATGAGATAGACCGCCAAATCCTTCGTGCCGACATAATAAGTGTTGCCGACGATGCGGAAGGGCGCCTGCGGCGTCGTCCAGTCGGCGGGAACGGCGGCCTGCGCGGCGGATGCGAAAGCCAGCGCAGCGAATGCGGCGAGAAATCTCATGATGCCCTCCGGGGAATGGAGGGCATCATGGCAAACATTCGGGCGGGAATTAGGCGGCTTGCGCGGGAAGCTCTGCTTCCACTGCAACACCGTCCAGCGTCGCGGCCACCGCATGCACCACCGATGCGATGCGCACCGCGCTCTGGACCTGCTCGGCGGTCATGCCCGCATTGCGCAGAACCTTCTCGTGGCTGTCGATGCACATGCCGCAACCGTTGATGGCGGACACCGCGAGCGACCACAACTCGAAATCGGCCTTCTCCACGCCCGGCTTGCCGATCACGTTCATCCGCAGTCTGGCGGGCAGGGAACGGTAATCCGCCGAAGAGGCCAGATGGGTGAAGCGGTAATAGATGTTGTTCATCGCCATGATGCTGGCCGCCGCGCGCGCCGCATCCAGCGCTTCGGGCGAAAGTTTCGGCGCGAACTCCGCCAGCACCGCGCGCGTCACATCGGCATTGCGCGAGGCGAGCGCCGTGGCGACGAAGGTGCCCGCGCGCTGCTGCTCGCTGAGCGACGGCTCGGCGGCAAGCGAGGAAAGATTGAGCTTCAGGTCCTTCGCGTAATCGGGAAGGCGGTTTTTCAGATCTTCGAGAGACATGGTTTTTTCCTTCAAACTAAAATTGTCATCCCGGCCAGCGAGCACAGCGAGCGTGAGCCGGGACCCATCGGGGAGGCTGCGCGATGGGTCCCGGCTCAGCGCGATGCTCACGCATCGCTTGGCCGGGATGACAGATTGTTACGCCGCCTTCAGAACCTCTTCGCCCTTCTGCCAGTTGCAGGGGCAAAGCTCGTCGGTCTGCAGTGCGTCCAGCACCCGCAGCACTTCCTGCGGATTGCGGCCGACATTCATGTCCGTCACATAAGCGAAGCGGATGATGTTGTCGGGATCGACGATGAAGGTCGCGCGCTTGGCGACGCCGCCGTCCTGATCGAGCACACCGAGCGCGGTGGAAAGCTCGCGCTTGATGTCGGAGAGCATCGCGAAGGGCAGGTTCTTGAGATCGGCATGGTTCTGCCGCCACGCCAGATGCACGAACTCGGAGTCGATGGAGACGCCGTAGATCACCGCGTCGCGATCCTTGAACTCGCCGTTCAGCGCGCCGAAGCCGGCAATCTCGGTCGGGCAGACAAAGGTGAAGTCCTTCGGCCAGAAGAACACGACCTTCCATTTGCCCGCGTCCGACGCATTGTCGAAGTCCTTGAACGCGGTCTTGGGGTCGGTGGAAACAACGCCCGTTAGGGCGAATTCGGGGAAACGGTCACCAGTTGTCAGCATGTCGGGTCCTCAAAAAAGCCGGAAAATCCGGGGGGATTTGGTCGGGAAGAGCGGCATACCCGCCCTTGTTGCGAGTAACACTTAGAAACTTTCTAAAGTTATTTCAAGAGCTATCCGGCCGGCGCGTCAGCCCGTCGCGGGAGGCAGGGCGCGAAGGAAGGCGCGGCGCACGCAAGAGGGTGCGGGGCACAAAGAGAGACAAAAGAAAACGGCGCCTCCCGAAAGGCGCCGTTCCTTACGCAAAACAGATTTTCAGGCTCACCAGTTGCGGACGCAGCGATCATTGCCGTTGAGATGCCAACCGCGCGCGCAGGCATGCGCGGCTGGATGCGCCCAGTTCGCGATGCAGTGCCCGCCCGGCCCCAAATGCCATCCACGGGCGCAGGCATGGTCGCCCGGATCCGCCCAGTTGCGCACGCAATGGCCGTAGGCGTTGCGGTGAAAACCCATTCCGCATCCGCCTGCCGCATCTGCCGCTGTAATGCTCGCGGCCAAGCTCATGCCAACACAAACCATGACTGCCAAGAATGTCTTCATGGATATCCCCAATGGATAACAACAGACGCCCCTGTGCGCCGAACTCTGCTCCGGTCCGGGTTCCGTTTCAATCGGGGTGGGCTTGTCACAATAGGACCTTATTTGCCGGGAAACCGCAGCGGCGCCCGCCCCGTTTCTCGGAAGGGACAAGAGAGGAGAGTTTCATGAGGATCTTCAAAACCGCCCTTCTGGCCGGTGCGCTGGGTCTTGCCCTCGCGCCTGCGGCAGCGAGCGCGCAGGATTATGATTCGGACATCGTCGTCAGTGCGCCGCGTTTCCAGGCGGCGCCGCAACGGCTGAACGGTCCTTTGGAAAAACTCTCGCTCTCCACCCGCGTGCCCTATGACGATCTGGACCTGCGCTCGTGGCGCGGCGCGCACGAACTCCGATTGCGCGTGCGCGATGCGGCGCAGGATACCTGCATGCGTCTGGCGGAAGCCTATCCGGTTTATCAGCAGCCGGGCACGAACTGTTACAAGACCGCGCTGCGCGACGGTGAACTGCGCGCCGATGAAGCGATCCGCGATGCGCGCAGCCGCGTCTATTACGCTTCCTATCGTCGCTATTGATGCCTGACGAAGGCTCCGCCGAATGTGCGGGGCCTTCGTTTCTTTTCGGAACTGCCGCCCTGCGACGCCCGTTTCAGCAAAGGGCGGAAAGACGGAGTTGCTCCATGACGAATTCGTTGAAGCTTGTTCTGCTGGCTGGCGCCTTTAGCGCGGCCCTGGCCGTTCCCGCCAGCGCGCAAGACGATCGCTATAGCGGCTATGGTTATGAGCAGGGTCCGGAAGAAGTGATCGTGCAGGCGCCGCGTTGGTATCAGCCGCAGCGCAGCACCATTGGCGCGCCGATCCGCGATGTCTCGCTGTCCGAGCCGGTACGCTTCGACGATCTCGATCTTCGCAGCAACCGCGATGTGCGCCGTCTCGAAGCACGCATCCGCGAACGCGCGGGCACGCTCTGCCGCCGCCTCGACATGCGGTATCCGGTGACGGTCAGCGCCAGTTCGCGCAACTGCTTCCGCGATGCGATGGCGGACGCCATGGATCAGGTCGATGCCGCCGTCGCGCAGCAGCGCGGTTACGACACCGGCTATTAGCGTCTCCCGTCAGGCGGCCGCTTCGTCGGCTTTGGTCGGCACGAGATAACGGCCCAGGAACACGCGCGCGAGGAACAGCAGCACCGTGGCCACGCCCATGATCGCGGCATGCATCAGCCAGAACTGCGCCCCCGACATCTTGTCGAGGAAGCCGCCGAGATAGCCCACCAGGTTGTTCCCGATGAACAGGTGGATGTAATAGACGGCGATCATGATGCCGCCCAATCCTTTGGGCGCCGCGCGCGAATAAAGCGCCAGCCCCACCGGCAGCACCATCGAGAATCCGGTGTCGTTCAGAACGTGGAACGCCACCGACCACCACAGCGGCACCGGATGGCCCGTCTGCACCACGATCTGCGAATAGAGCGCCAGCACCAGCGGCGCCGTCGCGCTGATCGCGGTGCCGATGACGATCTTGGTGATCTCCGCCGGCTCCGGCCAGTGCCGTCCGTACCAGCGCCAGAACGCGATGACGCCGATCATCAGGAAGGTCGATACCACCGCGTCGATGGAGAACATCCAGCTTGTCGGCATGGTGCCGCCGAAGAGGGCCAGATCGTAATTCTTCTCCGCCCAGATCAGATAGGCGTTGAAGATCTGCTGGTTGCTGACCAGCGCCAGGGCCAGCACCGGCAGCAGCGCCACAAGGATCGCCACCACGCCCCAGTCTTTTGCGGTGAGCGGCGGGCGGACGACGGTTTCGACCTCGCCTTTCTTCTGCAGCTTCTCCGGCGGATAGGCAGAACGCCCGAAGAGATAGATGATGAGGCCGATCAGGATGCCGACGCCAGCGGACGCGAAACCCCAGTTCCAGCCGACCTTCTCGCCGAGCGTGCCGGTGATGAGCGGCGCGATGATCACCGCCATCTGGATGCCGAGGAAGTAGATCTGGAATCCGTCGGCGCGGCGCGCGTCGTCGATGGTGTAGAGATCGCCCACTTGCGCGGCGATGTTGCCCTTGAAGCAGCCGACGCCGAACAGAAGCGCGAAGATGCCGATCAGGAAGGTGTGCTCGATGCAGAGCAGGAAATAGCCCGCCGCCATCATGCCCGCGCCGATGGCCACGGTGGCCGTGCGCCCGATCAGCCGGTCGGCGATGTAGCCGCCCAGAATGGGCGTCAGATACACCGTCGCCGTGTAGAAGCCGACGACGGCGGAGGCGAGCGCCGCGTAATCCAGCGGCCCATAGATCGACTCCAGCGCATGGCTGAACCAGCCGATGCCCCACACATGCTCGATCGTGCCCGGCTGGAACAGGTAGTGGCTCAGATAGAGCACCAGCAGCGCCTGCATGCCGTAATAGGCGAAGCGCTCCCAGAACTCCGCCGCCGACAGCCAGCCCACGCCCGGCGGATGGCCGATGAAGGATGTGATGGACCGGTTTTTCTCCTGGAACGCGCTCAGGGAATCGCCCGCGCGTTCCGCGCCGGTGGTGGTGGTCATCGGTGGTTGTCCGCCCTTGTTCTTGTGAAGAATGCCCCAACGGGCGGCAATCTCCCGAAGCGGCCGGGGCTTGGCAAGTCAAAAGGCTGCCTACGCCCGCAAACGCATCGAAAACTGCGCGCAACTTCGCAATCGCACACAGATCGTTGCGCGGACAGGCTAGCGCCGCAAGGCGTTGGCAACCGCTTCCTGCAATTCGCCGAGGCGGAACGGCTTTCTCAGGATCGCCGTGTTGGCATCCTGCACATTCTCCAGCGCCGCGGTTTCGGCATAGCCGCTGGCGAAGATGATGGGCAGGTCGGCGTGCATCTTGCGCACGCGCGCGGCCACTTCCGCGCCGGTCATGCCGGGCATGGCGTAATCGACAAGCAGGATGTCCGGCTTCTGCTTTGCGATCAGCGCCAGCCCTTGCGGTCCGTCCTGCGCCTGGGTGACGGCATAACCGAACGCATCGAGCGACTCCGCCAGGAAGGCGCGCACGTCCGGATCGTCGTCGATCACGAGCACGGACGCGGTGTGGCCGGCATATCGCACCGCTTCGCGGCCGGTTTTGGTTTCGCGCATCACCGCATCGCCCGTGACGCGCAGGAAGATCGACACCGATGTGCCTTTTCCCGGTTCCGATCCGATGCGCGCGGTGCCGCCCGCCTGCTGCGCCATGCCATAGACCTGGCTCAATCCCAATCCCGTTCCCTTGCCCACGCCCTTGGTGGTGAAGAACGGATCGAAGGCGCGCGCGATGACGTCCGGCGGCATGCCCGTTCCGCTGTCGGATACGCGCAGCTCCACATAGTCGCCCGGCTGCAACTGCGGATCGCTGACGATCTGCAGCGGCCGCGTCACGATGACGAGCGTGCCGCCATCCGGCATCGCATCGCGCGCATTGATCGCCAGATTGAGCACGCTCATCTCAAGCTGCGTCTCGTCGCCCAACACCGCGCCCGCATCGCCGGCCAGTTCCATCGTCACCTGCACCGCCGGCCCCAGCGTGCGGCCCAGAAGATCGCGCATTTCCTCCAGCAACCGGTTCAGCGCCAGCGGCTTCAGTTCGAGTTTCTGCGCGCGGCTGAACGCCAGCAATTGCGCCGTCAGTTTCGCGCCGCGCTCCGCCGCCTGCAGCCCCGCTTCCGCCCAGCGGCGCACGCGCTCGGTGTCCTGCGGTTTGTTGCGGATGAGATCGAGGCTGCCGGTCAGCCCCTGCAACAGATTGTTGAAGTCGTGCGCGATGCCGCCGGTCAGATTGCCGATGGCTTCCATCTTCTGCGCCTGCTGCAACGCGGCCTGCGTCTTTTCCAGCGCCGCCGTGCGCTCGGCCACGCGCTTCTCCAGAGTCTCGTTGAGTTCATGCAGTTGCCGCTCGATGGCCTTGCGCGCGGTGACGTCGGCGGCGGTGCCGGTGACGCGCAGGAGCGTGCCGGCGGAATCGAACATGCCGCGGCCCTTGGCGTGAATCCAGCGCTCCACGCCGTCGTCGCGGCCGGTGACGCGGTACTCGATATCGTATGTCGCCCGTTCCACCGGATCGAAGGCGGCGGCATAGGCTTTCTGCACGCGCGCGATATCCTGCGGATGCACCAGCGCGAAGAACTCGTCCGGCGCGGGATCGGAATCCTCCGGCATGCCGAACATCGCTTTCACGCGCGGCGTGGAGAGCGCGATGTTGTGCACCACGTCCATGTCCCACATGCCGATCTCGGCGTTCTCGCTGGCCAGGCGCAGCAGCGCCTCGCTGCGGGCCAACGCCTGCTGCGTCTCGCGCTCCCGGGTGATGTCGAGCGCCGTGCCGCTGACGCGCAGGCAATTTCCCTCGGCATCGAACACGCCGCGCCCGCGCACCTTCACCCAGCGCATCGGCGTGCCGTCGCCGGGCAGGATGCGATATTCCACATCCATCATCGGCCGCGCTTTGGGATCGCGCGCGATGTCGTAGGCCGCGCGCACGCGCGCCGCGTCTTCCAGCGGCAATAGCGAGAGGAAGTCCGCCATCGGCGTGCGCCGGTCCTGCGGCATCGTGAAGGGCGAAGAGTCGCGCGAATAGGAAAGGGCGATGCCGCCGTCGCGGTCGATATCCCACAAGCCGATGCCCGCATTTTCCGTCGCCAGCCGCAACTGTTCTTCGCTGCGGCGAAGGCCGGTCTCGGCACGGACGCGCTGCGTCGTCTCCGATACGATGCACAACACCCCGCCGATGGAGCCGTCGCTTTCGCGCACCGCGCTGTAAGAGATGTCGAAATAGACGGTTTCGCCCTTGCCGCCATCGCGCTCGATATAGAAGGGGCGGTCCTTTGCGGAATAGGTCTCGCCGGTTTCGCGCACGCCGCGCAGCAGCGGTTCCAGATCGTCCCACAACTCGGCCCAGTTCTCGCACGCGGGCCGCCCCAATGCGCGCGGATGCTTGTCGCCGATGGTGGGTGCGTAGGCGTCGTTGTAGAGCGCGACATAGTCCGGCCCCCAGAACAGCGTGATCTCCGCCTGGGCCGGCAGCATCAGGCTGACGGTGCTGATGAGCGTGGGTGTCCAGCCGGTCATCGGCCCGAGCGGAGAGTTCGACCAGTCCAGCGTGCGGATGCGCTCGGCCATTTCGCCCGAAATGGCGGCAAAGCGCGCACTCATGGCGCGGCCATCCTCGAAAAGGACCGTAAACCCGGCATGAAAAAGGAAACGTCCCCGCAACTCTCGGCAAGGCAAGACGCGCGGAAACGGCGAAGGTTCCCGAGCCCTTCTCGCCGGATTCGGAAAGCGCGTCCTCGCGCGCAAACTCTACCGCCGGGCGCGAACCGCGTTGGTGCTGAGCAACATGGTTCCCCGCTTCGCCTGCTGTCAGTCTGTTATGAACCTCTGGTCGATGCCAATCCCAGAAACACCATCATGGTGCGGTTCAGGCGCACAATGTCCGCATTGCTCAGGCGTCCGATGCGATTGCCAACTTTGGATTTTGGGATCGTGCCGATCTTGTCCACCATCAAGCGGGACGGCGTTCTCAGCCCATTGATCTCGCTGGGCTCGACTGGCACGCGAAAGATAGGCGTTTCCGTCAAGTCAGAGGTGATCAGACAGACGATGATGGATCGGGTACCGGGAAAGATGTCGTCTTGGACAATTACCGCCGGGCGCGGTTTGCCCGCATAATCGATACCGCCCGAAACAGTCCAGATTTCGCCGCGCTTCACTTATCGTAGAATCCTTGATCCCAAAGCTCATCCCAAAGGGAATCGAGGAATGCCTGGTCGTCCTTTTCTTGCGGGCTTTGTGCGATGAGATATGACTGTCGGCGCGCCTCTTCGATGAACTTCGGATCGTTCACGTCCGGCACCCAGATCTGGATCGGGCGCAGCCCTTGGGCGCGCAGCTTGGCGCGGTGGGCGCGGACCTTCTTCGCAGAAGACTTGGCCGATGCGGTGCGGGCTGCCATGAGCTTCTCCTGGTTACATGTAACCTAGCATATCCGGTTACATGTAACCAGTCTCAACGCGTGGGGCTGACAATCTGTCAGAACTATTTCCTTCTTTAGGCTTGATTGTCCTATTGTATGTTCGCTATATGTTCTCCCGGGTAATGGCTGGGAGAACGCCTTTGAGACAGTAGCGACGCCGCAAGGACAGACAGGTAAGGGGCCAAGCCTTGCGTGGACCCCGCGTGGAAATCATCCGGAGCCGGGCGCCTCAGGACCGGCCAAAGATGGTCCCTCCACATGTAAACCGGGGAGGTTGAAGCGAAAGCGCTCATTGGTTGGCCTGAAAGACGGTCTTCCTCGGGCCTGCCGGGTAGCTAGGGACTGTCAGGCTCGCCGGGACGCCGCGCGGGCCTTTCTTTTGGGCACCCTTGATAGAAAGCGGGGCGAACGGGTATCTCAGCCGCCCAATCCATCCGTCTCGTTACAGGAGCGTTCCCGCAAGGGAGAGCGACCAAAATCAGGAGCGTTCCCGCAAGGGAGAGCGACAAAAATCAGGAGCGTTCCCGCAAGGGAGAGCGACAAAACAATATGGCCGGTCACAGTCAGTTCAAGAACATCATGCACCGCAAGGGGCGGCAGGATAAGGAGAAGTCCAAGCTCTTCTCCAAGCTCGCCCGCGAAATCATGGTGTCCGCCAAGCAGGGCATGCCCGACCCGGACCACAATCCGCGCCTGCGCGCCGCCATCATCGCCGCCAAGCAGCAATCCATGCCCAAGGACAACATCCAGCGCGCCATCGACAAGGCGACCGGTGCGGGCGCCGAGAACATCGAGGAAGTGCGCTACGAAGGCTATGGTCCCGGCGGCACCGCGCTGATCGTGGAAACCCAGACCGACAACCGCAACCGCACCGGCAGCGACATCCGCTCCACCTTTTCCAAATATGGCGGTGCGCTGGGCGAGCCCAACTCCGTCACCTTCATGTTCGACCGCGTGGGCGTCATCACCTATCCGAAGGACAAAGGTTCCGAAGACGCGATGCTGGAAGCCGGCATCGAAGCCGGCGCGAACGAAGTGGTGTCGAGCGAGGAGGGCCATGAATTTCTCTCCTCGCTGGAGGATTTCGGCAGTGTTCGCGATGCGCTGGAGAAGAAACTGGGCGAGCCCACGGGCGCGAAGATCGAATGGCGCCCCAAGACCATGTCGCCCGTCAGCGACGACCATGGCGAAACGCTGATGAAGCTGCTCGAAGTGCTGGACGAGCATGACGACGTGCAGACCGTCTACGGCAATTACGAATTGTCCGATGCGCTGATGGCGAAGCTTTCCGGTTAGTGCATGATGGCGGCGCGATGACCGATGCGCCGAACCTCACCGACCATTCGCCCCTGATCGCCGTTCTGGTGATCGGCCTGGGGCTTGCCTTTATTTTCGGCACTGTCGCCAACCGCCTGAAATTCTCGCCCATCGTCGGCTATCTGCTGGCGGGCGTGGCGGTCGGCCCCTTCACCCCCGGCTTCGTCGCCAACAAGAGCCTCACCCTCCAGCTCGCCGAGATCGGCGTCATCCTGCTGATGTTCGGCGTCGGGCTTCATTTCTCGCCGCGCGAATTGCTCGCGGTGCGCCGCATTGCCATTCCCGGCGCGCTGCTGCAGGTGGCCGTCGCCACCCTCCTGGGCGAGGCGGTGGCGTGGCTCATCGGATGGAGTTTCGGCACCGGCATCGTCTTCGGCCTCTCGCTCGCCATCGCCTCCACCGTGGTGATGACCCGCACCTTGCAGGACCGGCACCTGATGGATTCCGAGCGCGGCCACATCACCGTCGGCTGGCTGGTAATGCAGGATTTCATCACCGTGCTGGCGCTGGTGCTTCTGCCGCCGCTTGCGCTGGCCCTGAAAGGCGGACACATCGAAGCCTCCGCGCTCCTGCGCGCGCTCGGCTTCACGGTTCTCAAGCTGGGCGGCTTCGTCGCCTTTATGATGATCGTCGGCCGCCGCGTGATCCCGTGGGTGCTGCACTACACGGCGCACACCGGATCGCGCGAACTCTTTCGATTGGCGGTGCTGTCGGTGGCGTTGGGCGTTGCCTTCGGTGCTGCGGAATTGTTCGGCGTTTCCATCGCGCTGGGCGCCTTCTTCGCCGGCATGATCATGAGCGGCTCGCAACTCTCGCAACGCGCCACCGAGGAGACGCTGCCGCTGCGCGATGCTTTCGCGGTGCTGTTCTTCGTTTCGGTCGGCATGATCTTCGATCCGCTGGTGATCCTGCGCCAGCCGGGCATTCTGGCGCTCTCCATCGCCGTGGTCCTTATCGGCATCGGCGGCGCGGCCTATCTCATCGCGCGCTGGTTCGGCTATCCGCTCGCCACCGCGCTCTTCATCGGCGCGGGGCTGGCGCAGATCGGTGAGTTCTCTTTCATCCTCGCCGATCTCGGCATCAGCCAGGGCCTGCTGCCGGATCGCGCGCGCGATCTCATTCTCGGAACCTCGATCCTCACCATCCTCGTCAATCCGTTTCTGGTGGCCGCGGCCGAACGCGAGCGCCGCCCCGAACCGGCCGCCGCGGAAACGCCGCGCGAAAAGCCCGCGGAGATCGCACCCACCGCATTGGCGCAGCATGCGGTTCTCGTCGGTTACGGCCGCGTCGGCCATCTCGTCGGCGAAGGCTTGAAGCGCATGGAAATTCCGTTTGTCGTGATCGAGGAAGCCCGCGACGTGATCGAGACGCTGCAACGCGAGGGCACCGAAGTGATCGAAGGCAATGCCGCGACGGATCGCGTGCTGAAAGCGGCGAACATTGCCGGCGCCCGGCTTCTCTTCGTCGCCATCCCCGAAGCTTTCGAGGCGGGGCAGATCGTGGAACAGGCGCGCCGGTCCAACCCGGAACTGGAGATCGTGGCGCGCGCCCATTTCGACGCGGAGGTGGATCACCTGCTCAAGCTCGGCGCCAGCGAAGTCGTCATGGGCGAGCGGGAAATCGCCCATGCCATGCTGGATCACGCCGATCGCGTGGCGTAAGACAGCGCCGAACAAACGCGGTACAAATCGGCGATGGGCGCAACGATTCGCATCCTGGGGCTCGACCCCGGCCTCGGCCGCATGGGCTGGGGCGTCATCGATATGGAAGGCACGCGCCTCAGCCATGTCGCGCACGGCGTCCTCACCAGCAGTGCGAAGCTGGAATTGGCGTCGCGCCTGATGGCGCTGCATGGATTGCTGGCCGCCATCATCGCGGAACACCGCCCGATGGCGATCAGTGTCGAACAGGCTTTCGTCGCCAAGGACCCCAGCGCGGCGCTGAAGCTCGGCCATGCCCGGGCGATTGCGTTGCTCGCGGCGGCGCAGGCCGGGCTCGATGTGGCCGAATATGCGCCCAACCACATCAAGAAATGCGTCGTCGGCGTGGGGCATGCCGGCAAGGAGCAGGTGATGGTGATGGTGAAGCGCCTGCTGCCCACCGCGCGGGTGGAAGCGGCGGACGCCGCCGATGCGCTGGCCGCCGCCATCGCGCACGCCCATCTCGCCGGAACGCGCGCCAAGATCATGGCTGCCCTGGCATGATCGGCAAGCTGAGCGGCATCGTGGATTCGATCCACGAAGATCATTGCATCCTCGATGTGAACGGCGTGGGCTATCTCGTGCATTGCCCGTCCTCCACGCTCTCGCGTCTCACGGTTGGCTCGCCCGCGTCGCTGATGATCGAGACCAAGGTCAGCGAAGATGCGATCCGGCTTTATGGCTTTGCCGGAACCGAAGAGCGCGAATGGTTCCGTCTGTTGCAGACCGTCCAAAATGTCGGCGCGCGGGTTGCACTGAACGTGTTGTCGGCGTTGTCCGCGAAAGATCTGCAACGTGCGCTGGCATTGTCCGACAAGGCGATGATCGGCAAGGCGCAGGGCGTGGGTCCGAAGCTTGCCCTGCGCATCGTCACCGAGCTTAAGGACAAGGCCCCGGCGATGATGATGCGCGGCGCCGAAGCGGAGGGCATCGCGCCGGTTGTGGCGCCGCGCGGGCCCGAATCCGATGCGGTCGCAGCTTTGGTCAAGCTGGGCTATTCTCAGGGGCAAGCGGCGGAAAGCGTGGCGCGCATCGCGCGCGAGATGGGCGATGTGCCCGTCGATGTGCTGATCCGCGAAGCGCTGCGGTCGATGGGACGGTAAATGGCAAGTGCGGCCACAAAAGAAAGCGAACGTCTCGTCGCGCCACAGCGCGGCGAAGACGACACGCTGGAATCGTCGCTGCGACCCAAGCGGCTGGCGGAATTCGTCGGCCAGAAGCAAGCGCGCGAAAACCTCTCCATCTTCATCCAGGCCGCGCGCGAACGCGGCGAGGCGCTGGATCATGTGCTGTTCTCCGGCCCGCCGGGGCTGGGCAAGACCACGCTGGCGCAGATCGTGGCGCGCGAACTGGGCGTGAATTTCCGTTCCACATCGGGCCCCGTGCTCGCCAAGGCGGGCGACCTTGCCGCTATCCTCACCAATCTCGAACCGCGCGACGTTCTCTTCATCGACGAAATCCATCGTCTCAATCCCGCGGTCGAGGAAATCCTCTATCCCGCGATGGAGGATTACGAACTGGATCTCGTCATCGGCGAAGGTCCCGCCGCGCGCTCGGTGAAGATCACGCTGGCGCCGTTCACGCTGGTCGGCGCCACCACGCGCGCGGGCTTGCTGGCGACGCCGTTGCGCGACCGGTTCGGCATTCCTGTGCGGCTCAATTTCTATACGCCGGAAGAACTGCTTTCCATCGTGGAGCGCGGCGCGCGCGTGCTGGGTTTCGATCTCACCACCGATGGCGCGAAGGAAATCGCAAGCCGCGCCCGCGGCACGCCGCGCATCGCCGGGCGCCTGCTGAAGCGCGTGCGCGATTTTGCGTCCGTCGGCGGCCACAAGACGGTCGATGCGAAGATCGCCGATGCCGCGTTGTCGCGCCTGGAAGTGGACAAGCGCGGCCTCGATGCGTTCGACATGCGCTATCTGAAACTCATTGCGGAAAGCTTCTCCGGCGGCCCCGTCGGTATCGAGACGATCGCCGCCGCGCTGGGCGAGCCGCGCGATGCGCTGGAAGAAATTGTCGAGCCCTATCTGATGCAGCTCGGTTTCGTGCAGCGCACGCCGCGCGGGCGCCTGCTCACCGGCGCGGCCTACGGCCATCTCGGCCTTGCTGCGCCGCCGCGTGATCCGGCACAGTTCGGCCTCTTCAAGGGCGAGGAGGCGGAGGAATGAAAGCGATCCTTCTTCGCGTCGCCATTATCGTCTTCGCGCTGGGCTTTACCCTCGTCACCTTCGGGTTCTGGGGCGAGTTCGCCCGCGCCATGAACAATTATTTAGCAGTGGCCTACAAGGACGACGATCAGAAGCCGCAGCAGCCGCAGCAGAAGGGCGTGGTCAATATGACCATCATCCAACCGACATCGGCCTGCCGGAACGATCCGAAGCACCCATGTCCCAAACCGTAGAAAGCTTCGGCCAGTTCGTCGGCAAGGTGCATGTCCTGCCGATCCGCATTTACTACGAAGACACCGATCTTTCGGGCATCGTCTACCACGCCAATTACTTGCGCTTCATGGAGCGCGGCCGCACCGAATTCTTCCGCGCCGCCGGAATCCACAAGCTCGCGGATCTCGACGGGCCGGAGCCTTTCGCCTGGACGTTGCGCAAGGCCGCGCTCGACTATATGCGCCCGGCTCGCCTGAACGATCTGATCGAGGTCCACACCAGCGCCACGGCGCTGAGCGGCGTGCGCATGACCGCGTCGCAGGACATTTATTGCGACGGCCGCCAGCTCACGCACGGAACCGTCGAGGCCTGCATCATTTCCCTAAGCGGCAAACCGAAGCGCATCCCCGAAGAGACGCGGGCGAAACTCCTGCCTTATCTTTTGGAAACAGGCGCTTAACGATTTGCCGCCCAATTTCGGCCACGTTCAAATGCGCTTATTCCTTGCTCCCGGCGCATCAGGCGGTATCACGGAGCAACAACCGGCGCGCCATCCGGGCCCGGCGAGAAGAGGTCTTCTGATGAGTTCGACGCGTTGGATCGCCGTGGCATTTGCGGCGCTTTCTCTTTTCATGGCCGCGCCCGCTTTCGCGCAACCGGCGGCGGCGCCGACCGGCAACAATGCGCAAGTCCAGGATCTCGGACCGGCCGCCGCGCCCACCGGCACGGTTCAGGTCAATCAGACCGGCGGCGAACTGACGCCCGGCGTGGCGGGCATATCGCCGGTCTCTCTGTTCATGCGCGCCGATCCGATCGTGAAAGGCGTGTTCGTTCTGCTGCTTCTAGCATCGCTATGGTCGTGGACGATCATCATCAACAAGCTGATCGCGCTCGCCAACCTGCGCCGCAAGGCCGACCGCTTCGAGAAGACCTTCTGGTCCGGCCTCTCGCTCGATGAGCTTTACGCGCAATACGCCAAGCTTCCCGATCATCCGATGTCGGCGGTGTTCGTCTCCGCGTTGCGCGAATGGCGCCGGGCCTTCGAAGGCGGCGCGCCGCGCGAATGGCTGTTGCCGGGCATCAAGGAGCGCATCGACAAATCCATGTCGGTCACGATCCTGCGCGAGACCGACAGCATCGAGAAGAATCTCGGCTTCCTGGCAACCGTCGGCGCCACCGCGCCGTTTGTCGGTCTGTTCGGCACCGTCTGGGGCATCATGAATTCGTTTTCGGCCATCGCCGCGCGCCATGACACGACGCTCGCCGTCGTGGCGCCGGGCATCGCCGAAGCCTTGTTCGCCACCGCCATGGGCCTGCTCGCCGCCATTCCGGCGGTAATCTTCTACAACAAGTTCGCGACCGACATCGGCCGCTACACCGGGCGCCTCGAAGGGTTCTCGGACGAATTCTCCGCGATCCTGTCGCGCCAGCTCGACGAGAAGGCCGCACGCTGATGGCGATGACGATGAAACGCATCGACCGCCGGGCCCGCCGCGGGCGCGCGCATCAGATGTCGGACATCAACGTAACGCCCTTCGTGGATGTGATGCTGGTGCTTCTCATCGTCTTCATGGTGACGGCGCCGCTGCTCACCGTCGGCGTGCCGGTCGATCTGCCCAAGACCAAGGCGCAGGCGCTGGGCCAGGACCGCGAGCCCCTCTCCGTCACGGTGAAGCGCAACGGCGAAATCTATCTTCAGAACCAGCCGGTGGCGGAAGATCAGCTTGTCGCCAAGCTCACCGCCATCGCCGCCAACGGTTACGACCAGCGCATCTTCGTGCGCGGCGACAAGTCGGTGGACTATGGCCGTGTCATGCAGGTCATGGCCGAGATCAGTGCCGCGGGGTTCACGCATATCGGTCTGGTAACGGATGTCCAGAAGCCGCGCGATCGAAAATAGGATTTCGCTGGCGTCCGGCGCCGGTGAACGCACCTCGCCGATGGCTCTCATCACGGCGACGCTTCTGCATGTCGTCATCATCGGCGCCACGCTCTTCACCTTCGCGCACAAGCTGGATCTGACCGTGCAGGATTCGCCGATCGTGCCCGTCGATCTGGTCACCATCGGCGAGAAGACGAACCTGAAGGCGATGGTGAAGGAGCAGCCCAAGGCCCCGCCGAAGGAAGAGCCGACCCCCGCGCCGCCAACCCCGCAGCCGCAGCCTGTCGTCACGCCGCCGCCACCGCAGGCGGAGGCCGCGCCGGACGAGGCGCCGTCGTCGCCGCAGATCGCGAAGCCGCAGCCTGCGCCCGCGCCGAAGCTGAAGCCCGAGGAAAAGCCGAAGCCAGAGGCGAAGAAGAAGCAGTTCGACATCAACAACATCATGGCGCTGCTCAACAAGGAGCAACCGGCCGCGTCCTCCGCGCGTAATGCCAAGACGGGTCCCCGCAATGTGAAGGCTGCCGGTTTGTCGAACGCCATGACCGCGGACATTCAGGATGCGCTGCGAAGCCAGATCGCGCAGTGCTGGAGCCCGCCGGTCGGCGCCCCCAACGCCGAAGATTTGATTGTCGATTTCGATTTGTTCCTGAATCCGGACGGTTCCGTCGCACGACCGCCACAATTGGTTGGAGACTCTGCCGCGAACGCAGCGGGGAATCCCTACACGCGGGCCGCGGCGGAAGCGGCGCGGCGCGCGATCTATGAATGCGCGCCCTACAAGCTTCCCGCCAACCGGTACGACCAGTGGAAAGAGATCAATCCTTTCCACTTCGATCCGCGGCAGATGATGGGCCAATAGCAGCGAAAAGTTTTGGAGCGAAACATGAAGAAATTTGCACTCGCACTCTTTGCTCTCATGGCGTTCGCGTTGGGCGCTGTGGTCCCGGCTGCGGCGCAGCTTCGCGTGGACGTCACCCAGGGCAACATCCAGCCGCTGCCCATCGCCATTCCGGATTTCATCGGCAGCCCGCAAGGGGCGCAGATCGCCGCCGTCGTGCGCGCCGATCTGGATCGTTCCGGTCTCTTCCGGCCGCTCGATCCGAAATCTTTCGTCGACAAGATCACCGACATCAACGCCATTCCGAACTTCGCCAACTGGCGCGTGATCAATGCGCAGGCGCTGGTCTCCGGTCAGGTGCAGGCGCAGCCCGATGGCCGCCTCAGACTCGATTTCCGCCTGTGGGATGTGGCGGCCGGCAGCCAGATGGTTGGCCTTCAATATTATACCACGCCGGACAACTGGCGACGCATCGCGCACATGGTGTCGGACGCCATCTATCAGCGCGTCACCGGCGAGAAGGGGTATTTCGACACGCGTATCGTCTTCATCGCCGAAAGCGGACCGGCCACGCATCGCGTGAAGCGTCTCGCCGTGATGGATGAAGACGGTGCCAATCCGAAATTCCTCACCAATGGCAGCTACATGGTGCTGACGCCGCGCTTCAATCCCACGGCGCAGATGATCGCCTATATGTCCTACATCGGTAACAAGCCGCGCGTGTATCTGTTCGACATGGAAACCGGCAAGCAGGAGATGCTGGGCAATTTTCCGAACATGACATTCAGTCCGCGCTTCTCGCCGGACGGCAACAAGGTCGTGATGTCGCTGGTGTCCGGCGGGAATTCTGACATTTACGTCATGGATTTGCGCACGCGCAGTATCAGCCGTCTCACCACCGATCCCGGAATCGACACGTCGCCGTCCTACTCGCCGGACGGCACCAAGATCACCTTCGAATCCGACCGCGGCGGATCGCAGCAGGTCTATGTCATGAATGCCGACGGATCGAACCAGCACCGCATCAGTTTCGGCGGCGGCAAGAACGGCACGCCGGTGTGGTCGCCGCGCGGCGATCTCATTGCGTTTACCAAACAGGCTGGCGGCGCTTTTCGCATCGGCGTCATGCATCCCGACGGTTCCGGAGAGCGCGTCATTACAGATGGTTGGGAGGATGAAGGCCCCACCTGGGCGCCGAACGGCCGCGTCCTGATGTTCGGCCGCACCGCGCGCAACGGCCGTGGCTCTTCGATCTGGTCCGTAGATGTCACCGGACGTAATGAACGGCGTGTAATCACGCCGGGTTCTGCATCCGATCCTGCATGGTCGCCCTTGATCCAGTGACAGACGATTTCTAAAGTTGTTCCCACAGGTGGGAACCACCGGGGGGTTGAGTCGTTACAGGGCGGTGCGCCGCCGATCCAGGCAAGTGCTCCTGCGCATTGGGGGCATCGCTATTTGGAGTGCCTTTCCATGATCAAGATTTCTACTACCCTCAAGCTTGCTGCTCTTGCATCCGTCCTCGTTCTGGCCGCCTGCACGGAGAAACCGAAAGCCGTCGAGACGGCGCCGCCGCCGACGTCGATGTCGAACACGACCACCTCCAGCATCATACCGGGCAGCGCCGAAGATCTGCGCGTCAATGTGGGCGACACAGTTCACTTCGACTACGACGCCTACAACGTTACCGACGAAGGCCGCAGCATCCTGCAACGTCAGGCGGCGTGGCTTCAGAAATATCCGTCGGTGCGCGTGACGATCGAAGGCAATTGCGACGAGCGCGGCACGCGCGAGTACAACCTTGCTCTGGGTGCCCGCCGCGCGAATTCCGTGAAGGAGTATCTCGTCAGCCTCGGCGTTTCGGCGTCGCGGGTCGACACGATCTCCTACGGCAAAGAGCGTCCGATCTGCACGGAGTCCGATGAGGCCTGCTGGGCGCAGAACCGCCGCGGCGTGACCACCATCACCGGCGGCGCGAACTCGTAAACCGCCGGAACGCAAAGCAAAGGCGCTCCGCACAGGGGCGCCTTTCTTTTTTGGATTCCGGCAAGCCTCAATTTTGGCTAAGTGTGTCAGCCAAAATGGCTTTCGAGCCGATTTTCTGGGAGTGGATGTCCGGCATGATCAAGATGCGCAAACCCCATTCCGCGCGGTTGCTGCAGGCAGCCGCCATCGCGGCGCTGATGATGGCCGTCGGCGCACCAGCAGCACTGGCAGATGTAAACCTTTCGCAGGCTACCCCAGAGGCGGCGATGCCGGCTGCGCGGCAAGCCCCAGCCTATTTGCGCGTCGCCGGGCTCTTTGGCGAAAGCGATGAGGAAAAGGCGGCGCGGCTCGCCCACGAGCAGAACCAGGACACCCAGATCAATCAGCTCAACCAGCAGGTCAACGATCTGCAGCAAAGCATTACCCGCCTCACCGGCCATGTCGAAATGCTGGATCACAGGCTCGACGAAGCCAACAGCCGCATCGACCGGATGCAGAAGGACTTCAACTACAAAATCTGCACCATGACCGCGCAGCAGCT
>JAFECN010000118.1 GCA_018242145.1 Pseudomonadota bacterium | reverse complement strand
GGAAAAAGTGAGATGGCCATTCCCTTCATCCGCGAATTCGACGCGCGCTACGAAACCGAGGTGCGCGTCTCGCCTTTGATCAGCCGCATCGTTGCGGACAATCCGGGGCCGTTCACCTTCAAGGGCACGGGCGTCTATATCGTGGGCGGCGCGGATGTGGCGGTGATCGATCCCGGCCCGGACGATCGCAGCCATGTCGATGCGCTCAAGCGCGCGCTCGCAGGGCGGCGCGTCACGCATATTCTCGTCACCCATACCCATGCCGATCATTCGCCGGCGGCCCAGCCGCTGAAAGAATGGTGCGGCGCGAAAACCTATGCCTTCGGGCCGCATGGTTCGGGCCGCCCGGACGACGGCGTGCGGATGGAGGAGGGTGGCGATATGCAATTCGTGCCGGACGTGCGCGTGAAGGACGGCGAGATCATCCGCGGCAACGGCTTCACCTTCGAATGCGTGTTCACGCCGGGGCATACCTCCAACCACATGTGCTACGCGCTGAAGGAAGAGCATGCGCTTTTCACCGGCGATCACATCATGGGCTGGTCCACCACCGTGGTGACGCCGCCGGATGGGGACATGGCGCAGTACATGGCGAGCGTGAAGAAGCTGATGGCGCGCGACGACGCCACGCTCTATCCGACGCACGGCGCGCCGGTAACGGACCCCAAGCCGTTCCTTGCGGCCTATCTGGCGCATCGGCTGGATCGCGAGAAACAGATTCTCGCCTGCATTCAGGACGGCGTGGCGACGATCCCGCAGATGGTGGCGCGCATGTATGCCGATGTGGACAAGCGGCTGCATCCGGCGGCCTCGCGCTCGGTGCTGGCGCATCTGATCCAGTTGGAAGGCGAAGGCCGCGTCGCGAACGACGGCGGGCGTTACCGGCTTAAGGCGAACTCGCAATAATCTCTGTCTGTTTCCTAGTCCGTCATCACCGGGCTTGTCCCGGTGATCCATTTTCCAGAAGCCTTCGACATATTTGGAACCGCTTCTGGAAAATGGATGGCCGCCACAAGGGCGGCCATGACGAGTTTGGAAATGGATAAATTCACCCAAGTGCGAGCGGGCAAGCCTCAGGGCGTGTCGGCTAGGGTCCGCATGAAGGCGCGGATGCGCAGGATGTTGCGGTTGGCATAATAGTCGTCTTCGTGCCGCGCCTTGGAGCGGATGTCGAGGCGCGCGCCCATGCCGGCGGGCTTCACGCGGATCACGATGTCGTCCTTGATGCCGAAGAAGAAGGATGTGTCCGTTGCCTCGATGCGGCCTTCGTCGGGCGCGATGGCCACGATGTCCCAGCCCATCGCCTCGGCGGCGCTGACCGCGCGCTTGAACAGGCGCTCCGGCGACATGAGGATCGCCACCGAATGGATCTCTCCATAATATTTGTGCTGCACCAGGGAGATGGTGGAGGTCTTGCCGTCGAAGGTCATCGGGCGGCTGCCGTCGTATTTGGGCGAACTGGGGTGATCGCCGCGCTGGCCCAGAAGCGACACGAAGACGGGCGGGTGCTCGGTATCCGTCGTCGCGTCGGCGATCGCGGGCAGGCCATGGGCATCCGAAAGATCGGTGAGCGGCGTGTAGAGAACGACGATGGCGCCGATCAGCCCGATCAATCCATAGCGCGCGCCGGTGCTGTCATTGGCGATCATCGCCCAGATCGCCCAGACGACACCGACAATGACCGTCAGGATTCCGATGCCGATGCACCAAGGGAATATCTCGAGCAGGCCGACGCCGATGCTCCAGACCCCGAGGCGCGTGCCCAGCGCGGCACCGAGGCCCACCGCGAGCGAAAGCAGGAAGCCCGCAAAGGTGGTTTTCGCCAGTGCCGGCAAAGCCCGCATTCTCTTCCCTCCCGCGCGCCGTCAGGCCGTCGGCAGCTTGTGATGGCCGAAGCGCTCGCGCAGCGCCGTTTTCAGGATTTTCCCGGTGGCGGTATGCGGTATCTCGTCCACGAAAACAACATCGTCGGGCATCCACCATTTGGCGATCTTGCCTTCGAGGAATTTGAGGATGTCTTCCCGGGTCGCCGTCTTGCCCGGCTTCAACACGATGATGAGAAGCGGCCGCTCGTCCCATTTGGGATGCGCGACGCCGATCACGGCGGCTTCCGCCACTGCGGGATGGCCGACCGCGAGATTTTCGATGTCGATGGTGGAAATCCATTCGCCGCCGGACTTCACCACGTCCTTGGCGCGGTCCACGATGGTCATGTAGCCGTCCTTGTCGAGCGTGGCCACGTCGCCGGTGTCGAACCAGCCCTGCTTGTCGAACGAACTCTTGCCGTCGCCCTTGAAATAGCCCTTGGCGATGGCGGGGCCGCGCACCTTCAGGCGGCCGAAGGTCTTGCCGTCGCGCGGCAATTCCTTGTTCTTGTCGTCCACGATCTTCATCTCGACGCCGAAGGGCGGATGGCCCTGCTTGATCTTGATGTCGAGCTTCTCTTCATACGGCAGATCGGCGAGATGCCATTTCAGGCTGCCCAGCGTGCCGAGCGGGCTCATCTCCGTCATGCCCCAGGCATGCACGACCTCCACATCGTATTTCGTCTCGAAGGCTTCGATCATCGAGCGCGGACAGGCGGAGCCGCCGATGACGACGCGCTTGAGATGCGGCAGCGTTTTTCCGGTCTGCTCCAGATATTGCAACAGGCCGAGCCATACGGTGGGCACCGCCGCGCTCATCGTGATCTTCTCGGTTTCCAGAAGCTCGCACACCGATGCGCCGTCGAGCTTGGCGCCCGGCATCACCAGCTTGGCGCCGATCATCGGCGCGGTGAACGCAAGCGCCCAGGCGTTGGCGTGGAACATCGGCACGATGGGCAGGATCGTATCCTTGCCGCTGACGCCCAGCGCATCGGTCTGCCCCGCCATCAGCGCATGAATGACATTGGAGCGATGCGAATAGAGGACGCCCTTGGGGTTGCCGGTCGTGCCCGAGGTGTAGCAAAGCCCGCAGGCGGCATTCTCGCCCAGTTCTTTCCATTCGAACTTGTCGTCCACCCTGGCGATGAAATCTTCGTAAGCGTAGAGCTTCTTGAGTTTCGTCTTTGGCAGGTTCGCCTTGTCGGTCAGCGCGACGAAGAATTTCACCTTCTTCAGCTTGGGCGCGATCTGCTCGACGATCGGCGTGAAGGTGGTGTCGAAGAACAGCGCCTTGTCGTCGGCATGGTTCGCGATCCACGCGATCTGGTCCGGATGCAGGCGCGGATTGAGCGTGTGGTAGACCCCGCCCATGCCCGCGATGCCGTACCAGGTTTCCAGATGGCGATGGGTGTTCCACGCCAGCGTGCCGACGCGGTCGCCGTTTTTGATTCCGGCTTTCACCAGCGCCTTGGCCACGCGCCGGGCGCGGCTGGCGATGGTGCGGTAATTGGTGCGCGTGATGGGACCCGCAACCTCTCGCGTCACCATTTCGCGGTCGCCGTGATACAGCGCGGCATGATCGATGATCTTGTGGACCAGCAACGGCCAGTCCTGCATCTGTCCCAACATTCCCCTTCAGGCTCCCCAAGTGCTCTGCCGCCATCATAGGAAGCGAAATTCGCAGGGGCAAACAGGCGGTTGGCGCTTCCCGCCCGCGCGGGTCTGTCGCTATAAGAGTCCGGCAGGCGAGGGCGCCCATGGCCGATCCGAAAGACGATGACGAGGACATTGCCGAGGAGACGGCCTTCGACCAGCTCCGAAACGGGGATTCCGGCGGCATCGCCGCACGGTTTCTGGCGGCCAAGACCGAGGTTCTGCAGAAGCAGCTTGCCCAGCTTCACCTGAGCCATTTCCGCGAATGGCTCTATGCCTCCGCCGAGATGGTGGTGGGGCTGGTGATCCTTCTGATCTTCGTGGGCATCGCATCCGCCGTCTGGTCTGCGGCGCATGACAACGGGCTGGTGATCGAAAGCTTCTCCGTACCCGCCGACATGAACAATCGCGGGCTGAACGGGCAGGTGGTGGCCTCGCGCCTGCTGGACAAGCTTTCCCAGCTTCAGTCGCAGACGGTGTCCAGCCGCGCCGCGTCCAGCTACGCGAACGACTGGGGCAAGGACATCAAGGTGCAGATCCCGGAGACGGGAGTCTCCATCGGCCAGCTCAACGACTATCTGCACGAATGGCTCGGCGACGTGACGCATATCAGCGGCGAGGTGCTGCGCGACGCCGACGGCAATATCTCGCTCACCGCGCGCGTGGGCAGCGATGCGGGTCCGGTCTTCACCGGCAAGGAAGCCGATTTCGACAAATTGCTGCAACAGGCGGCCGAAAGCGTCTATGCGCGCACGCAGCCTTATCGCTACGCGGTCTATCTGAGCAGCCTCGATCCCAAGGATCAGTCGCGCGCGGACGAAGCCTATCGCAAGCTGGCGGAGAACGGCTCGCTGCAGGACCGCGCCTGGGCCTATATCGGCCTGTCCACCATCTATTCCGGCCGCAACCAGCCGGAGGAAGCGCTGCGCGTTCTGCACAAGGCGCTGGAGCTTCGGCCCAACTTCGCCATCGCGATCCTCGATATCGCCAGCCAGGAGGGGCAGTACCAGCACGACGAAAGCACGCTGTTCTGGAACCGCAAGCTGGTCGCCGCGCTGCGTGGCGGGGACGCATCCGACATGGACCCGCGCGCGGCGGCGATCAACGCGCGCATGGCGCAGGCCAACAGCGCGGCGTTGCAGGGCGATTTTCAGCAGCAGTTGAAGTTCGACGCCGAAGGCGAGGCGCTTCCCGATTCCGGCGGGCAGATCGAAACGCTGCGGCAGAACGATCTTCTGGCCTATGCCTTTATGCACGACGGCGCCGGCGTGCACAGCGCCATCGCCGACAACTCGATGACGGCGAACCGTGGCGTCATCGTGAACCGGACGGCGGAATTGTTCGGGGCCTATACGGCGCTGGGCCGGTGGCGGGACGCGCTGGCGCTTGCCGACACGCTGGAGGTGATGGTTGCCGAGCTTGGCCCCGGCGCGATCAGCTTCGAAACCAACACGGTGCGCCCCTATGCGTCTCTCGCCATGGCGATGCTGGGCAATGTCGATGGCGCGAAGCGGCGCATCGAGCACACGCCGCTGAATTGCGATCTGTGCGGGCGCATGCGTGGGCGCATCGCCGCCGTCGAACATCGCTGGGCGGCGGCCGCCTATTGGTTCGGCATGGTTTCGGCGCGCACGCCGTCCATCCCGTTTGCCGATACCGATTGGGGCATGATGCTGCTGCAGAAGGGCGATCCCGCCGCCGCGATCGAGAAGTTCAAATCCGCCCATCGCAAAGGCCCGCATTTCGCAGACCCGCTGGAAGGCTGGGGCGAGGCGCTGATGCTGCAGAACCGCTCCGACCTCGCGCTGGCCAAATTCAAGGAGGCGAACGCATACGCGCCGAACTGGGGGCGGCTGCACCTGAAATGGGGCGAGGCGCTGCTCTATAGCGGCGACAGGAGCGGGGCCAAAACAGAGTTTGCACGCGCCGCCGCGCTCGACCTGACGGGGAACGAACGGCGGGAGCTGGCGAAAGCCCTACGCTGAACCCTGCTGGGTGCAAGATGCGCACCGCAGGGCGTTAACGCGCCGCAATGGCCGATTACAACGTCTGTCCGGCGCGGTAGTATCGCCTCACTCGCGGGGGCGGCATGGCTGACGACACGATCGAATCCGAAGATGCTGCCGGTCCGGCCAATGCGGCGCTGTTCGCCGCGCTCGCGCACGCCAGCCGCGAGAAAGCCGACGCCTACCTGGAAGAACAAACGCGGCTGACGCGGCTGCAGGCGGAGGACCTTGAGCGCGAAGACCGCGTGCGGCACTGGTCGCTGGTCGTGCATCACTCAAGCGAGGTTCTGAAACTCTCGATGGAGCTTGCCGCGGCCTTTATCTTTATCTCCATCGTCGTGGCGATCTGCGCCGCGGTGTGGATGGCGGCGCACGACGACAGCCTGGTGATTGACGCCTTCAGGGTGCCGCCGGACATGGCGGCCAAGGGGCTCACCGGCGACGTGGTGGCAAGCCAGCTTCTGGACCGTCTTACGACGATGCAGGCGGAAACCGATTCCAGCCGCGCGCCGAGCACCTATGCCAGCGACTGGTCCGCGGGCATCAAGGTCTATATCCCGAACACCAGCGTTTCGATCAGCGATGCCTATCGTTATCTCGCCAACTGGCTTGGGAGCCAGACGCATATTTCGGGCGAGGTCTATCGCACGGCAACGGGCATCGCGGTGACCGCGCGTGCGGGCGGAAATGCCGGCGTCACATTTGCGGGACGCGAAAGCCAGCTTCCGAAGCTGATGCAGCAAGCCGCCGAAAGCATCTATCGCCAGACCCAGCCTTTTCGTTACTCGGTTTATGTCAGTACGGCCCACCCGTGGCCGCAAGGAGGCATCGAGCAGATGAAGCTTCTTCGCGATCTTGCGCTCAACGGGCCAAACTCGGAGAAACCGTGGGCCTATACGGTCTGGGCTTATGGCGCGCTTTTCATGGACAGGAATCTTCCGGAAGCGCTTGGCCGCGCGCGCGCCGCCGTCTCTTACGATCCCGATTTGCCTTTGGCTGTCTCCAATCTTGCAGTTTTCGAGAAGATTGCCGGACATGACGCGCTGGCCGTCGCCGATGCGCATCGCACGTTGAAAACGCTCGATGGTTCTGGCGCAAGAAAGATCATTCCGCGTGCCGCCGCCGCCTTCAGGCCGCAGTTCGAAGCTTTCCTGGCAGAAGAGGCTGGCGACTGGAATGCAGCGCTCGTCCAATATGGCGTGCTGCGCAAGCTTGCGGATTACGAGGGTATGCGCGGAAATTCTTTCTATGCGAGCGCGGCGGATCTGGCGCTGCTGCACGATCCGCGCGGTTCGCGCGCAATGGAAGCCGGCAGCGATATGGACCTTGAGCATGAAATAGTCATGGGTGCCGGCTGGCAATTGGTGAATTTGATATGGCCGGCCTACACGCGTGCGTCGATGGCGGGCGACTGGGCTGGCGCGCGCCGCGATATCGTGGATGTGCTGAACACGCCCGATGCAAAACGGCCTTCTGCCCAACTGTGGAACGAATTTAAGATATGGCCATGGCTGGCGCTGGCCGATGCGCATGTGGGCCGGATCGCGGATGCCTGGTCCCTCATCGGGAAAACACCGCGCGATTGCTACGACTGCACGCGCATACGCGGGCAGATCGACACCGCGCAGCGCAACTGGCCGGGCGCGGCCTATTGGTTCGCGCAGGCCGTCCATCAGGCGCCGGATATTCCCTTCGCCTATTCCGAATGGGGCGCGATGTTGATGGCGAAAGGCGATCTCGGCGGCGCCACCGCGAAGTTCGCGCGCGCCAACGCGCATGGCCCGCATTTCGCCGATCCGCTGGAGATGTGGGGGGAAGCGTTGATCGCCCAGAACCGCTCCGATCTCGCTTTGGCGAAATTCGCGGACGCGGACAGATACGCGCCCGAGTGGGGACGGTTGCACCTGAAATGGGGCGAGGCGCTTTTATGGAGCGGCGACAAGGCGGACGCGAAGAAACAATTCGCCATTGCGTCCCGGTGCGATCTTGCCGAGGGTGAGAGATCGGAATTGAACCGGATGACGGCAACGCATGTCTGATATCGCCCAGGCGGCGGCGCTGAAGAAGACCGGCACGTTCTTCGGCGAGCCCAAAGCGCTCGCTTATCTGGCTTTCACCGAGGCGTGGGAGCGCTTCTCCTATTACGGCATGACAGCGCTGCTGGTGCTGTACATGACGGAGGCGCTGTTCCTGCCCGGCCATGTCGAGCACATCGCCGGCTTCGCGGCGTTCCGCGCCGGAATTGAATCCATCTTCGGGCCGATGAGCCCGGTGGCGCTCGCCTCGCAGATTTACGGGCTCTACACCGGCTTCGTCTATTTCACGCCGGTGTTCGGCGGCTGGATCGCGGACCGCTGGATGGGGCGGCGCAACGCGGTGGTGGCCGGGGCCATCCTGATGAGCGGCGGCCACATCGCGATGGCGTTCGACCAGTCCTTCCTGCTGGCGCTCGTTCTTCTCATCACCGGCTGCGGATTGCTGAAGGGCAATATTTCCACTCAGGTGGGCCAGCTTTATGCGGAAGACGACGCGGCGGGGCGCACGCGCGGCTATTCCATCTTCTCCATGGGCATCAATGTCGGGGCGACCGTGGGTCCGCTGGCCTGCGGATTGCTGGCGCAGATCTATGGCTGGCATGCGGGCTTCGGCCTTGCCGGCATTCTGATGCTTATCGGCCTAGCTACCTACCTTGCCGGCTATCGCACGCTGACCGAGGAAACGCCCGCCGCCAATCGCACGAGCGATGCGCCTCTCAAGCTCGGCGCGAAGGAATGGCGCGTGATCGCCGCGCTGGTGGTGGCGATGGCGCTGACGGTTCCGCAATCGGTGGCCTATTACCAGAACTCCAGCATCGGTCTGGTGTGGATCAACGCGCATGTGAATCTGGATGTCTTCGGCTTCCGCATCCCGACGCCGTGGTTCAACTCCATCGATCCCTTCATCAGCATTGTGTTCGTGCCGGTGCTGATCGCGTTGTGGGGCTGGCAGGACCGCCATGGCGGCGAGCCGGACGAAGTGATGAAGATCGCGCAGGGCGCGTTCATGGCGGCGGTGGCGAATTTCCTGCTGGTGATCGGAAGCTGGCTCTTTCATCCGGTGCCCGCGATCTTTCCCATCCTCTACGACGTGCTGCTCGGCATCGCGTTTCTCTATTACTGGCCGCCGCTGCTGGCGCTGGTGAGCCGCGCCGCGCCGACCGGGTTGAAAGCGACGCTGCTGGGCGCGGCGTTTCTGGCGCTGTTCGTGGGCAACATCATCGTCGGCTGGGTCGGAACGTTCTATGAGCGCATGACGCCCGCGAATTTCTGGGCGCTGGAAGGCGGCATCGCGGTTGCGGGCGGCGTGGTGGCGTTCGTCCTCGCGCGGCCCCTGATGCGCGTTCTTGCCGTTCCCGCGAAAGTGAGCGGCGCGGGCTGAAATTCGTTTCGCTTAGGGGAATCAGCCGCTAACGTCGCCGCCGGGCGGAGGTGAACCATGTATGCCGATCTCGGCACAGCGCGCATTTTCTTCGACGTGGCGGGCAGCAAGCTCGCCATCGCGGGCGAGCGCATGGCGGAGAAGCCGACGCTCATCGTCATGCATGGCGGGCCGGGCTTCGACCATTCGACCATGCGTCCCTTTTTCGACCGCTTCGCCGATACCCATCAGGTCGTCTATATCGATCATCGCGCCAACGGACGCTCCACCGGCGATCTGAAGGATTGCACGCTGGCGCAATGGGGCGACGACGTGAAGACGTTCTGCGATGTGCTGGGCATCGAGAAGCCTGTGGTCTATGGCAATTCCTTCGGCGGCATGGTGGCGATGGCCTATGCGGCGCGGCACCCGGAGCATCCGTCGAAACTCATTCTGTCGTCCACCGCCGCGCGCATGCGCTTCGACGAGACCTATCGCATGATGGAAGAGCGCGGCGGCAAGGACGCGCGCGCCATCGCCGAACGCTTCTGGACGACAACCGACGACGGGGCCATCGCCGATTACATGCGCGTCTGCATGCCGTTTTACAATCCGCCGGGCGGCAATGCCGAAGCGCAGGCACAGGCGCGGCGGCGCGCGATCCTGCGCGGCGACACGTTGCGGTATTTCTCCACCGGCGAGATGCGCAGCATGGACGGGCGCGCGGGACTGTCCAAGATCGCATGCCCCACGCTGATCACGGTCGGTGATTACGATCCGATCACCCCGGTTGTCTGCTCGCAGGAGATTTTTGACGCCATGCCCCAGGGCGTCGCCAAGCTGGAAATCTTCAGGGGCGCGGGCCATGGCGTGCATCGCGATCAGCCGGAGGAAGCCGAGCGTGCGATGCGGGCGTTCCTCGCATGAAAGAAGCGCCGAAGATCCAGCGCCGCCATGTTGCCGCCGCGGTGATCGGCAACGCGCTCGAATTCTACGATTTCGTCACCTACGCCTTCTTCGCCGTGCAACTGGGGCAGGTGTTTTTCCCCTCGCACGATGCCTATGCCAGCCTGATGCTGTCGCTCGGCACCTTCGGCGCGGGCTTCGCGATGCGGCCGCTGGGCGGCGTGCTGCTGGGCCGCTATGCCGACAAGGTGGGCCGCCGGCCCGCCATGATGCTGAGCTTCGGGCTGATGGGCGGCGCCATTCTCGCCGTCGCGCTTATTCCCTCTTATGCCGCCATCGGTGTTGCCGCGCCGATCCTCGTCGTGCTCGCGCGCATGGTGCAGGGCTTTGCGCTCGGCGGCGAAGTGGGATCGTCCACCGCCTATCTGGTGGAGGCCGCGCCGGTCTATGAACGCGGATTCTACGCGGCATGGCAGGGCGGCAGCCAATATATGGC
>JAFECN010000117.1 GCA_018242145.1 Pseudomonadota bacterium | reverse complement strand
GGTCTTCCACGCGCGCCATCGGCGCGGTGATCTTGGTGAACATCAGCCATTGGCGATCGACGCCGTTGCGCACGAAGGCGCGGCCCCAAGGCGTCGCGAAGATCAACGGCGCGGTGCGCATCGTCGAAGCGCGCGCGGGCCGCGTCTGCTCGAACATATATTGCAGCTTGGGATCGAGCGTCTGCCCGTCCACGGTTTCGCGCGGACCTTTCAAATGCGCGATGAACCAGCTTTCCGGCTGCGCATAGAAGGCGAGTTCGGCGCGCTCCTTGTCCGTCGGCACGAAGGGCTCGACGGGGCGGATGCTCATCGCGAACCACACCTGCGTCCCAACCGCTGCCAGCACCACCAGCAGCACCACGCCCGCCGCGATCCATTTGAGTATCGTCATGCTCGTCCCCAGGAAGCCCCACCTCATCCTTGCTGCGAGTGAGACTTAAATTCAAGTATCAGTCTTGACGGCATTATATGTTCTCTCTATGTTCTTAAGAGACAAAGAGGGAACGATATTATGCAAGCGATTGGAAGTATTGATGTAAGCCACGCCACACCCGTTCTGGCCGTGACCGTCGCTGAGTCGGCCCATCCCGATGCCGAGGTCCATCACCTGCGGGCCCTGCGCCGCAAGGCCCGCCGTATCAGCGCCTTCGCGCGCTTCAGTGTGGAGGCGCTCAACACGCTGGCCGTGCAGGTGGAAGCCGATCTTGCCGCCCTCCAGCCCTGAAGGGGGGTGGGGGCGGTACCCCCATCATTTCGCCATTCAACCACCAGCGCTGGTTACGCTTTGACCGCATCGCCCCAGTAATTGAATCCGGCGAAGCGCGGCGTGCCCGGCAGATACATCGTCTCCATGCCGGTGATGCGGAAGCCGGAATCCTGAATCAGTTTGGGGATCTGCCGCCCGACATGGCATCCCCCGCCGATGAATTTCCACGCCGGCGTCAAACGGCGCTGCCATTTGCGGACGTCTTCATCCGGCGCCTCGCCATGTTCGCAGAAGATCATTTTGCCGTTGCTCTTCAGCACGCGGCGCATTTCACCCAGCGCTTTCATCACATCGGGAATGGTGCAGAGCGTATAGGTGATGAGGATGGTGTCGGCTTCTTCATTGCCGAGCGGAATCTGCTCGGACGGCAGATCGAGAAACTCCAGCGGGATGGAGCTTTGCGACACACGCTCCGCCGCCCGCTCGCGCATTTCCGGCGAAGGCTCCAGCGCCCACAGATGGGAGACTTTCGACGCATCGTAGAAGGGCAGGTTGTGCCCCGCGCCGAATCCGATCTCCAGCACGCGGCCTTCGGCGCGCGGCACCACCTTCTTGCGCTGATAGCGAATAGGCTTGGCCCCCATCGCCGCGTTCAGCAGCGGCGGCAGAATGTAGTGATCGTAGAGTCCCATGATGTTTCCGATCTCAGATTTTCTTCATATGCCTGCGAATCCAGCGGGCAAGTTCTTCTTCCGAAAGGCTGCCGGCCGCGAGCGAAAAGAACGTCAGTGCCGCTTCTGTCTGACCGACCACAAGACGCATACCGTTGAGCCGCAAGAAAAGGGCCGCGGCAATAAACGCGATACGCTTATTGCCATCGGTGAAGGCATGATTTTTCGCCAATCCAAATGCGTAAGAGGCGGCAAGGCGCGGAATGCTGGTAACGCGCTCATAAGCGTGCAAATTCCGCGGACGGGCCAGCGCTGACTCGAAGAGACCTTCGTCACGCAAGCCTTCCGCGCCGCCATGCTCGGCGAGGCTGTCGCTGTGCAGAAGCTCGAGAGCCTTCCGGTCGAGCCAGACGATGCTCATTTCGCCAAGGCGCGCAGCGTATCGCGAAATTCGCTCATGACCTCGCGTCCCGCGGCAACCTGCTTTTCGATCTCGGGGCTGTAAGGCGTGATGCGATATCCATCCGGCGATTGCGTGACCGTCAGGCTGTCGCCGCTTTGCACCTGGAGCGCCGAAAGCATTTCCTTCGGAAATGTCGCGCCTACAGAATTGCCGACCTTGATCAGCTTCAGGGTGAAGTGCATGGAATATCTCCGTTCTAACGGGTGTTATAACGTCAAGTTATAATATCTGTATGAACAGAACAAGCCTCAATGCCCCGGGTTCATTTCCAGCAGATTGTGGCCGCCGCTGAAATTGGTGCAAGGCACATTGTGCATCGAGGCGTTCACCGATCCCGGATCGCATGGCTTGAACGCCGGCACGAACGGGGCGTTGCGGTCCTGGATCACCTGGTCGAACGGCGAAGGCTTCTTCTCGCCCAGAAGCGGCGGCTGCTCCTTATGCTCGTTCTTGAACAGCAGGCAGTTCTTCCGCTCCTGCGGTGATAGTTGCTCGTAGAACTGGCCGCTGCAATTCTCCAGATAGCGGCCGATGGCGCGGATGTCGCCCTGCGGCTGGCTGGACCTCTGCTCCGGCGGCCCGGTGATGGGCCGGGCCTCGCGCGGGGAAATGGCGAAGGGAATGGGCAGCACCTCGCGCGGCAGCGGCACCTCCTGCGCCTTGGGCAATGGCGGCGGGGAGAGGGTGAGGATGATCTCCTTGGCGCTCTCGCCCGTCAGGGGCATCACGCCGGTCGCGTTCAGAAGCGCCAGAAGAAGAAGGAGGTGGAGAAGAAGAACGCCGCCGCCGGTCGCAACCTTGCGCCAGTCAACCTGCGAAAACATGCCGTCTCCATACCGCGCGGCTTCCCCAAAGCCCATCGGCGCATATGACAGGCAAACCGGGCGGTCGGCAATCGCACCGCGGAAGGGACGCCGGCTTTCGCGGTTGTAATCTAGTGCGGAACAGGCGCCATCCGCGTGTCGCCTTCGTTGGCGATGTGGTCGGGCGTGTCCTGGTATCCCCGCTGGCCCTCCGTATCGATTTTTCCGGTGACGGCCGTCTTGGCCAGACAGTAAGCGGTATAGAGCGGGGAAAATCCGTCGGGGCTCATGCAGGGCAACAGCAGCGGCGCGTTCTTCCGCGCCCGGTCGCGCGCCCATTGCGCCGCGTTCTTCGAGCGGTTCGTATGATCGCGATAGTCGGTTGCGCCGGGATCGTAGCGCGGACCCAATGATGCCGATGCGCAGGCCGCGCGTTCTTCCGGTGTCGCCGTGGCAAGCTGGTCCGGTGAGCAGCCGAAAAGCTGATGGTTCAGTCCGTTCAGCGCCGGTGCTGTGGCGGACGGCGGCGGCGTGAAGGTCGATGGCGGCACGAACGCGGGCGCCGGTTCGCGCGCGGATTTGGGCTTCGCCGCTTCCACTTTTGGGAGTTCGGGCTTTGCCGGTGCTTTCGGCGTTATCAGTTGCAGAATGATCTCTTTCTGCGCCGCGATGTGAAGGTCATGCCAGCGCGTCGCGCTCAACAGCGCGGCGATCACGATGAGATGCAGAATCAGAACGGCGGCCGCGCCCGCAAGCTTCCGAGGCTCGAACGCCGCCGCGATCATGCTCAGGCGTCCGGCTTGTGTTCCAGAAGATCGCCGGGCTGGCACTGCAGCGCCGCGCAGATCCTGTCCAGAGTCTCGAAACGCACGCCTTTCACCTTGCCGGATTTGAGCAGCGACAGATTGGCTTCGGTGATGCCGATGGTTTCCGCAAGCTCCTTGGAGCGCATCTTGCGTTTGGCCAGCATCACATCGAGGTTGACGACGATCGCCATCAGACGAACCCCGCATTCTCTTCGGCGACGCGCCGCGCCTCGGCCATCACCTTCGCGATGACGAGAACCACGCCCGCCATGAACAGCGTCGCCACATCGCCGGAACCGAAGCCGAGCGAGATGTAGCGGTGCCCCGGCCCGAGCGGATAGCTCAGGATATAGGAGATCGGCCCCTGCATGATGAAGGTGCCGATGACGCCGCCGAACAGCGCGAGCGCCACGTTGTTGAGCGCGCGGAACGCGCCGAACGAAAACACCTCGCCTTTGGCATAGATCAGAAAGAGCCGCCGCAGCGACCACAGCGCCCACATCGTAAAGCCCACGGATACGCCTTCGCACAGCAGCGCCATCAGCCGGAAATCCAGCGGCACTTTTCCGTTCAGCGTGGCGCCCAGATGGTCGATGTTGAACATCAGCCACCGGCTCGTGTCCGGATAAAGGAAGACATAGATCGTGATCGCCGGCACCAGCACGAAACCGGCCAGCGAAAGCCACGCCATGAGCCGGCTCAGGCTCAGAAGTCGGGGAGAAACGGACATAAGGTCTCCATGCGGAACGGCCTCAGCCATTTCCTAGCACGGAAACAAATTATCGCAATACAATAATTATTCAGGCGCGACCGTGACCGTGATCCCGTCCAGTTCCGGTGTGCAGGTGATCTGGCAGGAGAGGCGGGAATTCGGCTCCACCGCCAGCGCCATGTCGAGCATGTCGGTTTCGGCGTCGGATTTGGGTGGCAGCTTCTCCAGCCAGTCGCCGGTCACATAGACATGGCAGGTCGCGCAGGCGCAGGCGCCGCCGCATTCCGCCGCGATGGGAAGGCCCGCATCGCGCAGGATCTCCATCACGCTCCAGCCGTCGCGGCCTTCGACGATGTGCTCCGCGCCGTTGCGGTCTGTGGCGATGATCTTCACGCGACACCCAGTTTCTTCTGAAGGTTGGATGAGGACGTCGTGTACTGGAAGCGCAGCTTCTCGTTCGGCCTCGCGATGTGGAACGCTTCCTGCGCCATCAGCGCCGCTTCGTGGAAGCCGGAGAGAATGAGCTTCAGCTTGCCGGGATAGGTGTTGATGTCGCCGATGGCGAAGATGCCCGGCGTCGTGCTCTGGAATTTCGCCGTGTCCACCGCGATCAGGTTCTCGGTGAGGTTCAATCCGAATTCCGCGATGGGGCCAAGCTTCATGGTCAAACCGAAGAACGGAATGAAGGTGTCGCAAGCGTGCTCCCATTCCTTCTTTTCGGCGTTGGAGAGCGTGACGGCGCGAAGCTGCCCGTTGTCGCCATGCAGCGCCTTCACGCTGGCGATCTCGAAATTGATCTTTCCATGCGCCGCCAGTTCGCGCATCTGGTTGACGCTGTGCTGCGCGGCGCGGAATCCGTCGCGGTGATGCACCAGCGTCAGCGTGTTCGCGATGGGCGCCAGATTGATCGTCCAGTCCAGCGCGCTGTCGCCGCCGCCGGCGATCAGGATGTTCTTGCCGCGAAACGCTTCCATCTTGCGCACGGCATAGAAGACGGACTTGCCTTCATAGGCGTCGATCCCCGCGATGGGCGGACGCTTGGGCACGAAGCTTCCGCCGCCGGCCGCGATCACCACCACCGGCGCCACGATCTCCGTCTCGGCATCGGTGGCGAGTTTCCAGCGCCCGTCGGCAAGCTTCTCCAACCCGCTCGCCATCTGGTTGAGGTGGAAGGTGGGGTTGAACGGCTTGATCTGCTCCATCAGCCTGTCGGCCAGTTCCTGGCCGGTGACGATGGGCAGCCCCGGAATGTCGTAGATGGGCTTCTCCGGATAAAGCTCGGTGCATTGCCCGCCCGGCCGGTCGAGGATGTCGACCAGATGTGCCTTCAGGTCGAGCAGGCCCAACTCGAACACGGCGAAAAGCCCGATCGGCCCCGCCCCGATGATTGCGACATCCGTCTCGATCCTGCTCATCGCCCTATTCAACACTCTCAGTTCGTATGAAGTATTATATCACACATCATTACGGAGAAATGTGGTTCCCCGCAATCGCTTCAAGCCGCGTCCCGCAATATGTCGCGCCGATTTGTCTTGCCGCGCCCCTCTAACCCCGCCACATGCGATGTGCAATTCGCAACAGGGCTGACATGGCCGAAATCCCGAAAATCGCGCCCGCCGATTGCGCCGACATGCACAGCCTGCGCGCGCAGATCGACCGGCTGGACCGCATCCTTGTGGGCCTGCTCGCCGAGCGGCAGGGCTATATCGAGCGTGCCGCGGTGATCAAGCAGGACCGCACTGTCGTGCATGACGATGCCCGCATCGAAGACGTGGTGGCGAAAGTTCTGGCGGAAGCGAAACGGGCAGGGCTGAGCGCAGCGATTGCCGAGCCGGTATGGCGCACGCTCATCGCGCGCTGCATCGCGCACGAATTCGAAAAGTTCGATGCAAAGAATTCAGCGGCCTAGATAGGCCGCGATGAAACGCTGCACGGTTTCGGCTTCCTGCTGCATCGCATGAAGCGCAGCCATCGCGCTGGAATTGTCCTCGGCGGGCAAGGCCGGTTCAGCGCGGGCCGCGGCATCGCCAAAACCGAACGCACCGATTCCGCGCGCAGCGCCTTTCAGCGAATGGGTGATCTCTTTCCACGTCTTGGGATCGCGCGCGTCCATCACCGCGGCCAGTTGGGCGAGAAGCTCCGCCGATTGCGTCGCGAACAAGCCGAGCACTTCGGCATTGAGCGCGGCATCGCCGCCCGTGTAGCGGGCGAGATGATCCAGATCGACGGGTTTTGCTGGCGCGGCGGACATCGCAAAAAGCCTTTGATGGCGGCTCCATAGTGCCCGCGCCATCTCAAGACCGCGTTAATGCCGTGCCGTCATGGTTAGCGGAGGATTAACGGCTCACACCCGTGCGCGCAGCAAATGGCCCGCGCCGCGCAATTCCAGGCCGTCTTCGCGATCCCGGAAATACCGCGCATTGAGCATTTGCGAATTGAAGTCCTCCACTTGGGAGAATCCTGCGGACTTCACGTCCCGCAGGATGTCTTCCGGTGGGAAGAAACTGCGGAAGGGCTCTCCGTTCGCGGCCACCCGCGCGGCCATCTCTTCATGCGCAATGCGGCTGGCTTCGTGGCGCGTGCTGGCGGGCTCGCCGTAATCGAAGATCACCGTCGTGCCTTTCGGCAATCCGGCGATGAAGCGCAGCGTCGCCATGATCGCGTCATGCGTCAGATAGGGAACGACGCCCAGCCACGCGAACACGGCGGGCTTGCCGCTGTCGAAACCCGCGCGCGCCAATCCGTGCGCCAATGTTTCTGTTTCGAAGTTCACCGGCGCGAAGGTGAGAACGTCCGGCACGGCGATGCCGGTTTCCGCCAGCCGCTGCCGTTTCCAGCCCTGCGTCGCGGGGTGATCCACCTCGAACACCGAAAGGCCGGGAAAGTTCTTCGCCGCGCGATAGGCAAACGTGTCGAGACCGGCCCCAAGCAGCACATATTGGCGGACGCCCAGCCCCACCGCCTCGGCCAGCGTGTCTTCGCTGAAGCGGCTGCGCGCGGCGATGAAGGCGCGAAGCCCTGTGCGCGGACGATCCGTCTGCGGAGCGTCCTGGAACTTGCGCAGTTCGCTCTCGGCCTCCGCGCCGATGATGCGCAGCGCCAGGGGGTCGGCAAAGACCGGCGGTTTGTCGAGGAATTGGTGGGCGGCGCGCAGCATGGCGGCGCCCTGGGCGGTGCGGCTGGGTTGATGGGCTTCCATGGCGGCGATTTTCGCGCGTTAACGAATGGGGCGCCAGCCCTTAACCCACGGGAAAATTGCGGGTCTGGCTCGCGATTTGCGCACGATGATGGTTAAAGTGGGCCGTTAGTTCTGAGGGGTTCACTCGTGGCGTCTTACGGATCCGAACGCGGCCAGCCTGTGCTGCTGCAATCCGCCGAAACCTTCACGGAAGAAACCGTCGCGCAGGAGCGCCGCGCGCCCCGCGCCCGCACCGGCTATGGCGCGCTCGTCTTTGCGCTTGTTGCCTCGGCCTTCTGGGTGGGAGCCGCGGCCGCCTATCTGCTCGGCTTCTACAAGCCCGCCGGCCTTGCGGCGATGAGCCCGCAGGAACTTGCGGTGGTCGCGGTTGCGACCTTTGCCCCACCGCTCCTGTTCGTCGCCATCGCCTGGGCGTTCATGCGCAGTCACGCGATGAACGCCGCCGCACAAGCCCTCGCCGAGGCGACGGACCGTCTTTTCTCCGCCGATGAAACCGCCTCGCGCACCGCCGCACGTCTGGGCCGCGCCGTGCGCCGCGAACTCGATGCGCTCAATGCCGGTCTCGATGGCGCGTTCGCGCGTCTGCGCGCGCTGGAGACGGTTCTGGAAAACCAGATCGCCGCGCTCGATGAAGCGGGCGCGCGCGCCGATGTGCGCGCCGAAGCGGTGGCCGCGCGTCTCAGCCAGGAACGCGAGCGCATCGACGGCGTCGCCGGCACCCTCACCGACACCGCTTCGCGCGCCAGCGAAGTCGTGGCGGGCCGTGTCGCGCAATTGAAGGCCACCATCGAGACGGCGGAAGGCACGTTGCGCACGGCGGGGCAATCGCTGGACGCGCAAGCCGCGAATTTCCGCATCGCCGCGGAAGCCGCCGCGCAGGCGCCGCACGCCGCCGCCGTCGAGATCGACCGTCAGGCCAAGCAGATCGAAAGCGTGTCCGATGCGGCGATGGCGCGGTCCGAATTCATTCTCGGCCGTCACGAGAAGCATCGTCTCGCGATGAACGAACTTCTCGGCCGCCTGAAGGATGAAAGCGCGACATTCGAGGCCGCGCTCGCCGAACAGCGCGGCGCGCTCGATAAGGCGATCCAGGCGCTCTATCAGCAGTCCGACAAGTTCGGCAATCTCGCGGGCGATACCGAGCGCCAGATCGAAACCATCATGGCCAACGGCGTTTCGCGCGCCACGCAGCTTACGCAAAGCTATAGCCGCGAGGCCGAGCGCATGAAGGAAGCCAGCGACGCGGCGAATGCCACGCTCTCGCGCCTCGTCCATTCGCTGCACGATGCCGGCGCCGGCGCGCAGACGCTCATCGGCGAAACCGCGTCCGAAGCCAAGACGCATGCCAAGGCTCTGGTGGGCGAGGCGATGGCGGAGTGCGAGCGGCTGCTGCGCGCGGCGGGCCAGCTTGCGTCGGAGACGAGCCAGATCAAGGATTCGCTGGCGCAGGCCGTGGCCGAAGTCGAACGGCATCTGCTCACGCTGCCGGGCGTCGCCCAGCAGGAAGCCGCGCGCGTGCGCGATATGGTGCGCAGCGAGACGGAGGAAATTCTCGATATCTCCGCGCGCACCCTGTCCACGATCCATTCGCGCCGCGCCGCGCATGTGGGCGTGCGTCCGGCGCAGCAACCCGATCAGCCGATGCCGGATAGCGGCAACGATGGCTTGCTCGGCATGGCGCGCAAGCTCACGCAACGCTCCAAGCGCAAGGAGGGCAGCGGCGACAAATCGTGGGACATGTCCACGCTGATCGCCAATGTCGAAACCAACGAGCAGCGTTCCAAGGAACTGAAGCCGGTTGCGGCGGCGGCGCTCGGCGCCTTGCAGGCGGCCTTGGCCGACATGGCGCTGGACCTCGAAGCCATCGGCGATGCCGGGGCGGGCGACGAGGAATGGCGGCGTTATCTCGCGGGCGACCGCAGCGTCTTTGCGCGCCGCCTGGCCAATGCGATTGACGATACGACCGTGAACCGCATCGCCACGCTCAACCGCGAGAACGCGCATTTCCGCGAGTCGGCGAACACCTACATCAACGAGTTCGAGTCTTTGCTGGAGCGTGCGCGGCAGGGCGATGGCGGCGGCTTGCTGGCGTCCAGCCTGCTCAGCGCCGACACCGGCAAGATCTATCTCGCGCTCGCCTACGCGCTGGGCCGGCTCTAAACGCGGATCAGCCGCGCCGCATAGAAGCCGTCCATGCCACCCTGCTCCGCAAGGTGACAGGGCAGGGTGCGCAGGTCGCCCGTGCCGTCGATCAGTTGTGCGAGGCCGAAAACCTCGTTCGCGAGGATCGGCTTGCGCCGAAAGCTGTCATTGCGCGCGAGGAAATCCTCGATTTGCTCCGGGCCTTCCTGCGGCTCCAGCGAACACACGGCAAACACCAGCGTTCCGCCGGGCGCGACCATCTCCGCGGCGACATCGAGCAGTTCGCGCGCCGCTTGCGCCGTCAGATTCGTATCCGCGGCGCTTTTGATCCACGGCAATTCCGGATGGCGGCGAATGGTGCCCGTCGCGCTGCAGGGCGCATCCAGCAGCACGAAAGGGGCAGGCGCAATCTCCACGTCGCGCATATCGTCTTCGATTGTCTCGGCATCGAGTTTCGCGCGCGCAAGATTCTCGCGCAGCCGCGCCATGCGTGCAGGTTCGCGCTCCACCGCTGTCACCATCGCGCCCATGCCGGCAAGCTGCATCGTCTTGCCACCCGGCGCGGCGCACAGATCGATCGCGCGGTGCCCGCGCACATCGCCCAGCAATCGCGCGGGCAGGGACGCCGCGAAATCCTGCACCCACCATGCGCCGTCGCTGAATCCTTCCAGCAAATCCACGCGCCCGGTCTCGGTCATGCGCCAGACATTGCCGAAGAAAGGCTTTGCGCCGGGCGGGGGTGCGGCGCCGTCCTTCAGAACCAAATCCGTCGGCGGCTGCACCAGATGCGCGGCGGCAATCGCGCGCGCGACCTCTTCGCCATACGCGGCAGACCAGCTTTGCCACAGCCAGTCCGGCGTGTTCAGCCTCGCGGCATCCTGTTTTGCGAGCGCGTCTTTTCCCTCGCGCGACACGCGGCGCAGCACGGCATTGATCAGCGATTTGAAATGCACGGCTTTCTTGTCGCCCGCCGCCAGCCGGTTCGCGGCATCGACGGCGGCATGGGGCGCGACATCCAGAAAGAGAAGTTCGCACGCTCCGGCCAGCATGATCTCCAATGCCGGGCCTGCTTTGTGCGGCGGCGGGGCCTTGGGCACGAAGCTGCGGATCAGCGCGTCCAGTTGCCCGAAGCGGCGCAGCGTTTCGCCCGCGATGGCGCGCGCGAAACCGGCATCGCGCGGTTCCAGTCCGCTCGCCGCGATGATCTCCGCTTCGGCGGCATCCAGCGGGCGGCGCTTGCGCAGCACCGCGCCCAGGATCTTCACCGCCGCCGCGCGGGCCGGAACCCCGGCGGCACTCATGCTCTTGCCTTTCGCATCCGCCGGTCCTAGCTCATCGCCATGGCCCCGGCAAAAAATTCGAAGACACCCGGCAAGGTGGAAATCCAGAAGCGCATCCGCGACGCGGGCGCGCGCGCCCGTGCCGAAGCAGATGCCCGGCGCGCCGCGCAGCCGTCCGAAAAACCCTTGCCCAAAGAGGTGAATGGCCAGAAGGGCCCGGAACCCACGCGCTACGGCGATTGGGAGAAGAAGGGCATCATTTCGGACTTCTGAAGCGCCTTGATCGTGCCTCTTGCCGGGTCCATGTAAGGCGCGATGGGAGTATGCCGATGTTCATCCAGACCGAATCCACGCCGAACCCCGCGACGTTGAAATTCCTGCCCGGCCGCGAGGTCATGGGCGAAGCCTCCGTCGCCGATTTTCCCGATGCCGGGTCCGCCGGGCGCTCGCCGCTGGCGCGTGCGATCTTCGCCAACAGTGACGTGAAGCGCGTCTTCTTCGGTTCGGATTTCATCTCCGTCACCAAGTCGGAGGAAAGCGACTGGCGGCATCTGAAGCCGTCCATCCTCGGCGCGATCATGGAGCATTTCACCCGCGGCGCACCGCTCATGGAAAGCGCCGCGGAAGAAGCCGCGGACGAGCAGACCTATACCGGCGAAGATGCGGAGATCGTCGAACAGATCAAGGAACTGCTCGACACCCGCGTGCGCCCCGCCGTCGCCAATGACGGCGGCGACATCATCTTCCGCGCCTATGATGGAAGCTCCGGCGTCGTGTCGCTGCACATGCGCGGCTCCTGCGCGGGCTGCCCATCTTCCACCATGACGCTCAAGAACGGCATCGAGAACATGCTGCGGCACTACATTCCCGAAGTGACCGCCGTCGAAGCCGTCTAGGTGAAGATCCTCGCCGTCGATACCGCGCTCGGCGCCTGCTCCGTGGCGGTGCTGGACGACGCGCGTGTCCTTGCCCATCGCTTCGTGACGATGGAGCGCGGCCATGCCGAAGCGCTCGCGCCCATGGTGCAAGAGGCGATGCAGGCATCCGGCATCGCTTTCGCCGATCTGGATCGCCTCGCCGTCACAACCGGCCCCGGCACCTTCACCGGCCAGCGCGTCGGGCTCGCCTTCATGCGCGGGCTGCGCGTGGCGCTGAAGACACCGCTCGTCGGGATCACCACATTGCAGGCCATGTGCGCCGCCGCGATGGCGGAGGCCCAGACGCCCTATGCAGCCGCCATTCACGATGCGCGTCGCGAAGAAGCGTATCTCGCCGTAACATCGGCGGACGCTGTGCCGGTCGCGCCGGAAATTCTCCGCATGCAGGATGTGCCGGACCGCATCGCACGCGCGATCCCGCAGGGCAGTGCCGTCGCACTCGCCGGAACGGGCGCCGAGCGGATCGCGGGACGGGTCCCGTCCGCGCGGCTCACCGCCATCCGTCAGCCGGACGCCCTGTGGGTCGCGAAACTGGCAATGACAGCGCCCGAGCCTGCGCAAGCACCGCATCCGCTTTATCTGCGCGCGCCGGATGCGAAGCTTCCGGCTTCGGCATGAAGATCCGCACGGCCGCGATCGGCGATCTTCCGGCGCTGGCGGACGTCCATGCGCGGGCCTTCGCGCAAGGCTGGACTGCCGCTTCTCTGAGAGACCTGCTGTCCGGCCCCGGCGTGTCGGCGCATGTCGCGGAAGACGAAGAGATTTGCGGTTTTATCCTCACCCGCGCCGCAGCGGATGAAGCGGAGATCATCACCATCGCGGTCGGGCCGGACCATCGGCAGCAAGGTCTGGCGTCCAAGCTTCTGGAACAGGCCTCGGCGCATATGGACCGCTTGGGGGCGGCGCGCATGTTCCTGGAAGTGGCCGCGCAGAACCTGCCGGCCCGAAAGCTTTATGAAAAATACGGCTTTCGCGAAGTGGGCCGCCGCAAGGCCTATTACGACGATGGCGACGATGCGCTGGTTCTGGCCGCCGGCTTGCCGCTTGTTGTGGGCAATCCCGGAAAAACCCTCTAGAGTCGCCCCCGCAGCGAAAGAGGAAAACGGCGCGTGACCCGGATCGAGCAACTTTGCGCGGACAAGGGCCTGCGGATGACGGAGCAGCGGCGCGTGATCGCGCGTGTGCTGTCGGAAGCGCAGGATCATCCCGACGCGGAGGAGCTTTATCGCCGCGCCGCCGCCATCGACCCGCATATCTCCATCGCTACCGTCTATCGCACGGTGAAGCTGTTCGAGGATGCGGGCATCCTGGAGCGCCACGATTTCCGCGATGGCCGCTCGCGCTACGAAGAAGTGCCCGATTCGCATCACGATCATCTGATCGACCTGCAAACCGGCCGCGTCATCGAATTCCGCAACGAGGATATCGAGCGCCTGCAGCGCCTCATCGCCGAGGAATTGGGCTTCGAACTGGTCGATCACCGGCTCGAGCTTTACGGCGTGCCGCGCGGAAGCAAGAAGTCGGGTCACTGACGCCGATGAGCGCTCTGCGGGCCGGTTATGCGCTGGCGGTGTTCCTGCTGTCGGCGCTGTTCGTGATTCCCTATCAGTCGGTGGCCCTGCGGTTCAAAACGCTGGGCTACCGAAACATTCCGAAACGCTATCAGCATTTTCTGTCGCGCATTTTCGGCATCCGCGTGACCGTCATCGGCAAGCCGGTGCAGGATCGCGGCGTGCTGATGGTGGCGAACCACACCTCTTATCTCGACATCATCGCGCTGGGCGGCATCGCGCGCGTGTCTTTCGTGGCCAAGAGCGAGGTGGCGTCGTGGCCGTTGTTCGGCACCTTCGCGCGGCTTCAGCGCACGGTGTTCGTGGAGCGCGAGCGCCGCACGAAAACCGCCCAGTCGCGCGACCAGATTCGCGAACGTCTGGCCGAGGGCGACGCGCTGGTGCTGTTTCCCGAAGGCACGTCGAGTGACGGCAATCGCGTGTTGCCGTTCAAGAGCGCATTGATGGGGGCCGCCGAAGCGCAGATCGGAACGGACGCGAACGGCAAGCCGATCCATGTTCCGGTGCAGCCGGTATCCATCACCTATGTCGGCCTGCATGGAATCCCGATGGGGCGCGAGAATCGTCCGCTCTATGCCTGGTATGGCGATATGGAATTGGTGGATCATCTGTGGGAGGGATTGGTCACAGGACCGGCCGACCTCGTGATCCAGTTCCATACGCCGATCACCGTGGATCAGGTGGGCGGCCGGAAAAATCTTGCCCGCATCGTGGAAGAACAGATCCGCCAGGGGCAGGCGCTGGCTTTGGCGGGGCTCGCCGGGCGCAAAAAGCCGGAAATCCAGCCCGCGCAACCGCCCGCCGCACACGCCGCCGAATAACTTGTCTTGACCGGCCTTTCCGGCCCATAACCGCCGGAAAATCCGCAAGGAACGATGAAAAAGCTCTTCATCAAGACCTATGGCTGCCAGATGAACGTCTATGATTCCGCCCGCATGGCGGATCTGCTGGCGCCGCTGGGTTATGCCCCGGCGGACGTGCCGGATGCGGCGGACATGGTGATCCTCAACACCTGCCACATTCGCGAAAAGGCATCCGACAAGGTCTATTCCGAACTCGGCAAGCTGAAGCTGCTCAAGGACGAAAAAGCGCAAAGCGGCGGCAAGATGCTGATCGCGGTGGCGGGCTGCGTGGCGCAGGCCGAAGGCGAGGAGATCATCAAGCGGCAGGGCGCGGTGGACATCGTGGTCGGCCCACAAAGCTATCACCGCCTGCCGGAATTGATCGCGCGCATCAACCGCGAGAAGGGCCACGCGCTCGACACCGATTTTCCGGTGGAAGAGAAATTCGACACGCTGCCGGAAGAGATCGGCACCAACGGCCCCACCGCGTTCCTTACCGTGCAGGAAGGTTGCGACAAGTTCTGCACCTTCTGCGTGGTGCCTTACACGCGCGGCGCCGAATATTCGCGGCCCGTCGCGCAGATCGAGCGCGAAGCGCGCACGCTGGCCGGCAAAGGCGTGCGCGAGATCACGCTGCTCGGCCAGAACGTGAATGCCTATAGTGGCGAAGGTCCAGACGGCGAGACATGGAGCCTCGCCAAGCTCGTGCGCAGGCTGGCCAAAATCCAGGGCGTCGATCGCATCCGCTACACGACAAGCCATCCGCGCGACATGAGCGACGACCTCATCGAAGCCCATCGCGATGTCGAAGCCTTGATGCCCTATCTGCACCTGCCGGTGCAGTCGGGATCGGATCGCATCCTGGATGCGATGAACCGCCAGCACACGCGCGACGATTATCTGCGCCTTGTGGAGCGCATCCGCGCTGCGCGCCCCGATATCGCGCTGTCGTCGGACTTCATCGTCGGATTCCCCGGCGAGACGGACAAGGATTTCGCCGACACCATGGCGCTGGCGCGCGCGGTTGGTTACGCATCGCATTTCTCGTTCAAATACAGCCCGCGTCCGGGAACGCCCGCCGCCACGCAGAAACAGGTTCCCGAGGATGTGAAAGCCGCGCGGCTGGAAGAACTGCAAGAACTTCTCTTCGCGCAGCAGCGCGCCTTCAACCGGTCCTGCGAAGGCCGGACGCTGGATGTGCTGTTCGAAAAGCCGGGCCGTCAGGCGGGTCAGGCCATCGGCCGCAGCCCGTTCCTGCAGCCTGTCCATGCGGACAACGCCGCGGACCTGATCGGCAGGATCGTTCCGGTGAAGATCGAGAAAGTCTTTCCCAACAGCCTTTCGGCGCGGCTTCTCTATCCGTCGCGCATGGCAGAGGCGGTTTCTTGAGCGCCAAGGGCAAAAAGCGCGAGCAGCTTACGCTCGAATTTTCCGACAATGCCCTGCTGGCGGCGATCAGCGGATCGCAGCATCGCAACTTCGTGCGCCTCGAAAAAAGTCTCGATGTGCGCGTCGATATGCGCGGCAATCTCATCTCGGTGGAAGGCGAGCCGGAGCCGCGCGAGCGCGCCGCCGCCGTGCTGCGTTCGCTCTATGCGCGCGCCGAAGCGGGCGATGCCATCGGCGCGGCCGAGATCGATGCCGAGATCCGTTTCGTGCTGCACGCACCGGAGAACGGCGCGGTGAAGGATTTCGGCCAGCCTTCGATCAAGACCGCCGCTTCGCGCGTCACCCGCGCGCGTTCGCCCGCGCAGGCCGCCTATCTCGACCTGATGCGCACCCATCCTCTGGTGTTCGGCATCGGCCCCGCGGGCACCGGCAAAACCTATCTTGCCGCCGCTTACGGCGCGCATCTTCTCTATGAGCGCAAGGTGGAGCGGCTCATCCTCTCGCGTCCCGCAATGGAAGCGGGCGAGCGCCTCGGCTTTTTGCCGGGAGACCTGAAAGAGAAGATCGATCCCTATCTGCGCCCGCTCTACGATGCGTTGTTCGATACCATCGGCGACCGCGCCACGCGGTTGATGGAAACCGGCGTGATCGAGGTTGCGCCGCTCGCGTTCATGCGCGGGCGCACGCTCGCCAACGCCTTCGTCATTCTGGACGAAGCGCAGAACTGCACCTCCGCGCAGATGAAGATGTTTCTCACCCGCCTCGGCGAAGATTCGCGCATGGTGGTGACAGGCGATCCATCGCAGAGCGATTTGCCCGGCGGGCGCGCCGAGGGGTTGAGCGAGGCACTCACCATTCTTTCCGGCGTCGAAGGCGTGGCGACGGCGCAATTCTCCGAGAAAGACGTCGTACGCCATCCGCTGGTCGGCCGCATCGTGCGCGCTTACGACAATCAGGCGCGCGGCGGCTTCCTGCCGCCGCGCTACCGCAAGGATGCGGACAGCGAATGACGCGCAGCGCCGTTCGCAGCATCGCCATCGTTATCGAAGATGCGAAGTGGAAAACGCTTCCCGCCGCCGCGCGCGCGCGCCTGAAGAAGGCTGCGCTGCGGGCGCTGGACCGCGAGAAAGCCAAAGGCCATTTCACGCTGCTTCTCGCCGGCGATGCGCGCGTGAAGGCCCTGAACGGCCTCTTCCGCGGCAAGAACAAGCCGACGAATGTTCTGTCCTTCCCGGCGGAGGAGAATGCGGACCGCTATCTGGGCGATGTCGCCATCGCCTATGGCGTCGTCCGGCGCGAGGCGAAGGAATCGGGCAAGGCGTTTGCCGACCATCTCGTCCATCTGGCCGTGCATGGCGCTTTGCACCTTCTGGGTCATGACCACATGAAACCCCAGGAGGCCGCGCGCATGGAGGGGCTGGAGCGCGAAATTCTTGCTGAATTCGGCATTGCCGATCCTTATGCTCCGATTCCGGCCAAGTCCCGCAGGAAGCCCGCGAAACGGCATGTCTGATCCCGCCTCATCGTCCGATCGCCGCCCCTCTCTGTTCCGCCGCCTCGCCCGGTTTCTGGGCGCGGACGACGACACACAGGCCATCCGCGAAAGCATCGAAGAGGTGATCGAGGAGAGCGAGCGCGAGAACGCGCAGCTCTCGCCGCAGGAACGCACCATGCTCACCAACCTGCTGCGCTTCGGCGAAACGCGGGTGGGCGACGTGATGGTCCCGCGCGGCGACATCGTGGCGGTGGAGGAGAATATTTCGCTCGGCGATCTCATCACCCGCTTTCGCGAGGCGCAGCATTCGCGCATTCCGGTCTATCGCGACACGCTGGACGATCCCATCGGCGTCATCCATGTGAAGGACGTGCTCGGTCTCATCGAGCGCGCCCCGGACGGCACGGTGCGCTGGCCGGACGTGCCCATCGCCTCGCTCAAGCGCGATATCGACGTCGTGCCGCCGTCCATGCCGGCGCGCGACCTTCTTCTTCTCATGCAGCGCTCGCACAGCCATCTGGCGCTGGTGATCGACGAATATGGCGGCACGGACGGCCTCGTCTCCATCGAGGATCTGGTCGAGGAGATCGTCGGCGATATCGACGACGAGCATGACACCGACGATACGCCGCGCGCAAAGCCGCTGCCCGGCGGCGCCTTCGAAGCCGAGGCGCGCATGTCGCTGGAGGATTTCGAGGAGCAGACCGGCATCGCGCTCAAGGCGCCCGATCCCGACGCCGAAGTGGACACGCTGGGCGGCCTCGCCGTCGCGCTGATGGGCCGCCTGCCCAAACGCGGCGAGATCGTGACCGATCCTTCCGGTTTCACCTTCGAGATTCTGGAAGCCGATCCGCGCCGCGTGCGGCGTGTGAAGATCAAACCACCGGCCAAGATCGAAGCGTGATGACATCGTTTCTCGACAAGGCCGGCGCTTTCGTCCGCGGGCTCGCAGGCTGGCGCAGATTTGCCGTCGCGTTTGGCGCGGGCTGTCTGTCGGCCTTGTCCTTTGCGCCGTTCGGCCTCTGGCCGCTGCTGATTCTTGGCTTTGCGGTTCTGGCCTTGTTGATCGATGGCGCGGCGACGCATCAAAGGCCCGTGCGCAGCGGCGTCATCGCCGGGTGGGCCTTCGGCTTCGGGCAATTCCTCGTGGGGCTTTATTGGGTCGGCTATGCCTTTCTGGTCGATGCCGCCGATCATTTGTGGCAGCTCCCGTTCATCGCGCTCATCCTTCCCGGCGGGCTTGCGCTGTTCATCGCGCTGGCGGCGGGTGTCGCCGCCTATTTCTGGCGGCCGGGATGGCAACGGATTCTTCTTCTCGCGGCCTGCTATGGCGCCGCCGAATGGCTACGCGGCAATATCTTCACCGGCTTTCCGTGGAATCTTCCCGGTTACGGCTGGGCGGCGTCGCTTGGCATTCTTCAAAGCGTCAGCGTCATCGGGGTTTACGCGCTTTCGCTTCTCACCGTGTTGCTGGGCGCGTCGCTGGCGCTGTTGTTCGCGCCGGAGCGCGCGAAAGCTTGGCCGTTGCCCGCGGCGCTTGTGGCGCTTTTCGTGGCGATGTGGATCGGCGGCGCCGTTCGCCTGAGCAAAGACGTGCCCGATGTTCCCGGCGTTCATCTGCGTCTGGTCCAGCCGAATGTCCCGCAGCAGGATAAATATCTGCCGGACCTGCGCGCGCAGCATTGGCGCGAGCTGATGGATTTGAGCCTCGCAAAAGGCCCCAGCCCCGCGCCGACACATATCATCTGGCCCGAATCCGCGCCGCCTTTCCTTTTGGCGCGCGAAGCGGCGGCCTTGGATGGGGTCGCTCTTCTGACGGCCAACCGCGTGCTGATGACGGGCGCGGCGCGGGTCGATATCGAACCGGGCAAGCAGCCGGTCTTCTACAACAGCTTCTATATCTTCGCGCATGGCGGGCAGCTCATCGGCACATACGACAAATTCCATCTCGTGCCGTTCGGCGAATATGTGCCGGACTTTCTGCGCAAGCTCGGCCTGTCGAATATCGTGAATATTCCCGGCAGCTTCGGGTTCGGCACCGGTCCTGTGACATTTTCGGTACCGGATGCGCCACCGGTTGGCCCGCTGATCTGCTACGAGATATTGTTTCCGGGCGAGGTCACGGCGAAGAACCGTCCGCAATGGATCGTCAACGTCACCGACGATTCCTGGTTCGGCCCGCCATCCTCTTCGGGTCCCTATCAACATTTGTTGATCGCGCGCGTGCGCGCCATCGAAGAGGGCTTGCCCGTCGCGCGCGATGCGAACACGGGCATTTCGGCAGTGATCGATCCGATGGGCCGCATTGTGGCGGAACTGGGAAGCGGCCGGGTGGGCGTGGTGGATTCTCCGCTTCCCGTTGCATTGCCGGAAACCGTGTTCGCGAAATTCGGCGAAACCGGGTTCCTTCTGATGCTGATCTTTTGTGCCGCCGCAGGTTCGTTCTGGCCCGGCGCAACCGGCGGACGCCGAACCCGTTAGTCTCTGGATGCCTTTTTTGTGCCCGGAAACGGGTCTAAGGTCCGGTCGGTAAACGGAATTTTGCGTAAGAGCGAACGTGCCCAAAAAGCAAGCCAGCCCCATCGATGTTCAGGTCGGAACGCGCGTCCGGTTGCGGCGCATGTTGATCGGCATGAGTCAGGAACGGCTCGGCGAAATGCTGGGCCTCACCTTCCAGCAGGTCCAGAAATACGAGAAAGGCGTGAACCGCATCGGGGCGGGGCGCCTGTTTCAGGTGGCGCATATTCTCGGCGTGCCGATCGACTATTTCTATGAAGGCGTGAACGGCTCCCTCGAAGAGACGCCGGGTTTCGCCGAACCGGGCGCCGGATCGCCGCCGGTGATGGAGTTTCTCTCCAGCGGCGAAGGGCTGCAACTCAGCCTTGCCTTCATGAAGATCAAGGACCCCAAAGTGCGCAAGCGCGTGCTGGATCTGGTGAAGAGCCTCGCCGATGGCGAGCCGCCGCCGGAATAGCTATTCCTTCCGCGATTTCTTTTCTTCGATGCCGGAGCGGTGCGTGCGCGCCTCCAGCGCGGCATAGGCGTCTTCCGGTGTAACATCGCAAGCCGCCCACAGCACGAGCAGGTGATAGAGCACGTCCGCGGATTCGGCGATCAGCGCATCCCTGTCCTGCGCCACGGCGGCAAGCGCAGCCTCCACGCCTTCCTCGCCAAGCTTCTTGGCGATCTTGAGCTTGCCCTGATGGAACAGCTTCGCGGTGTAGGACGAAGCGGGATCGGCATCCTTGCGTGCCTTGATGGTGGCGAACAGGCGGTCGATCGGATGGGGTGCGGGCTCGGTCATGCGGCAATCTAGTCCCGTTCACGACCTGTCGCCAATCTGCATCTTGTGGAACGCAAATCGGTGTGTTTCGCGCCTGTTGGCCCCGGCATCGGCCTGGCTTGTGCTAGTGTCAGCGCATCCGATTTGAGCGGGGCAATACCATCATGCGCATGAGAGAGGCCGTCCTGGGTCTGGCGGGACTGTGTTTGACTGCGTCCGCGACTTTTGCAGCGCCTGCGCAGCCCAGCGCACCGCAGAATACTTTCGGCGATCTGTTCGATTTCGATGCCATCGACTGGCACGTCGTGCCGCAGGTCTCCGTTGCGGCGGGCATCGGCTACATGACCGACAGCGCTCGCGAGATGGTTTACGATACGCCGAGCGGTGCGCGCATCAGCCAGCTCAATTGGAAGATCCAGAACGCGCTTGTCCTGCGCGGCGCGGCGACCCTGCATCTGACGCCGTGGCTCAGCGCGTCTCTGGGCGGCTGGACCAAAATCGATTCCGACAACATCATGGACGATTACGACTGGCTCGTTCCGCCTTACACGCAATGGAGCGACCACTCGCATCATCCCGACACCCAACTCAACAAAGCCAATCAGGGCGATCTTTCGCTGGCAGCGCGTCTTTACAACGATGACGGATGGAGCGTCAGCGCGCATGCCGGCTATCAATGGACGGGCTTCAAATGGTCCGCCTATGGCGGCCATTATGTGTATTCGGTCTATGGCTTCCGGGACTATGTCGGCGACTTTCCGGCCGGCGAACTCGGCATCACCTATTCGCAGACCTTCAAGACGCCGTATCTCGCCATCTCGGCGACTTACGACGTCGATGACGACTGGCAGCTTTCGGCGGCCCTGCGCGGAAGCCCGTGGGTGGTGGCGTCGTCGGACATCGATCATCACGTCCTGCGGCAGTTGATCTTCCACGACAAGGCAAACGATTCCCGCATGTTCGCGCTTTCGGCGGGCGCGGCTTACGCGCTCAACGCGCGCACGCAGATCGGCGCGACGCTGGAATATCAGGATTATACGCTCGGCAAGGGCCCCACGCGCATGCTCGACCAGACCACGGGGACGACCTATGTGTTTGCGGGCGATGCGTCCGGCATTTCCAACAAGACGTTCAGCGCGATGCTGGAGATCCGCTATCGCTTCGAACCTTGATGGGGTTCAGTTGACGCCCGGTTCCAGCAGACGGCGCGCGATCACCTGCGCCTGAATTTCCGCGGCGCCCTCGAAGATGTTGAGGATGCGCGCGTCGCACAGCACGCGGCTGATCTCGAATTCCAGCGCGAAGCCGTTGCCGCCATGGATCTGCAGCGCATTGTCCGCCGCCGCCCACGCCACGCGCGCGCCCAAGAGCTTGGCCATGCCCGCTTCCAGATCGCAGCGGCGGCCTTCGTCCTTTTCTTTCGCGGCGTGATAGGCGATCTGGCGCGCCACTGCGATCTCCACCGCCATCATCACCAGCTTGTCGCTCACGCGCGGGAATTCGACGATCGGCTTGCCGAACTGCGTGCGCTCCAGCGCGTATTGCAGGCCCAGATCGAGCGCGCGCTGCGCCACACCGATGGCGCGCGCCGCCGTCTGGATGCGCGCGGATTCGAAAGTCTGCATCAACTGCTTGAAGCCTTGACCTTCCTCGGTGCCGAGCAGGTTCTTCGCGGGCACTTCGAAACCGTCGAAGCCGATCTCATATTCCTTCATGCCGCGATAGCCGAGCACTTCGATCTCGCCGCCGGTCATGCCCTTCGCCGGGAAGATTTCCTTCTCGGTGAAGCGCGGCTTTTCGGCCAGCAGCATGGAAAGGCCGCGATAGCCCTTTTGATCGGGCAAAGTGCGCACCAGCAGCGTCATCACATCGGCGCGCGCGGCATGGGTGATCCAGGTCTTGTTGCCGTAGATCCTGAACACATCGCCTTCGCGCACGCCGCGCGTTTTCAGTTCCGCCACGTCGGAGCCGCCCGCCGGTTCGGTGAACACGGCGGTGGGCAGGATTTCGCCGCTGGCGATCTTGGGCAGCCAGTGCTTCTTCTGTTCGTCCGTGCCGCCGGTGAGGATGAGTTCGCAAGCGATCTCCGAGCGCGTGGCGAGTGAGCCGACGCCGATATAGCCACGCGACAATTCCTCGGAGACCACGCACATCGCCGTCTTGGACAAGCCAGAGCCGCCGAATTCCTCCGGCAGGCTCAACCCGAACACGCCCAGTTCGGACAGCTCGTTCACCACCGGCATCGGGATCAATTCGTCCTTCAGATGCCATTGATGCGCGAAGGGCGTCACCTTGTCCTGCGCGAAGCGGTAGAACTGCTCGCGGATCATGCCCATCGTGTCGTCGAGGCCCGGCTCGCCATAGAACATCGCGCCTGCATGCGCGCGCAGATATTGCGCGATGCCGTCGCGCACATCCTTGCCCGCGCCGTCTTCGATCAGCGCATGCACGGCATTCCAGAACGCGGCGAAGTTGTCGTTGCTCACGCCCATATCGCCGGGGCGCGCGATCTCGCCCTGGCTCATGGCGATGCCGCCGGCCATTTGCGCCAGATATTCGCTGAACCCGGCCCGCAGGATCAGCCGCTCGATCGCGCCGAAGCGCTTTTCGTCCGTGAGCTTGCGCGCCCAGTGCGCCAACTGGCGCAGCGCTTCGACATAGGTCGCGTACCAGGCAAAAGCGTGCACCGCGCGCTGTTCGCGGTCGATGGCTTTTGCGTCCACCTTGCCGTTGGCGATGACTTTGGCGGCAACCGCGGTTTTCGCCGCCGCCAGAAACTTCTCCGCGGCAAGCACCGCGTTCTCGCATTTCGCAAACAAATCGGTGTCGTTCATGGTCCCCGCCATGCCTGAAAGGCGCGAATGTTAAGCCGAAACGATGCGGGCGTTCAGCCCTTCTGCGCTTCCAGCACGTCCTCGAAGGTGCGCAGGCCGGGGCGCTGCGCGTTCACCAGCACCGCCATGTTGCCCGGCAGATGCTCGTTCTTCCACATCTTGGTGTGGGCGCGCGGAATGTCCGCCCACGGGAAGACTTCGCTCATACACGGATCGAGGCGGCGTTCCACCATCAGCCGGTTGGCCTGCGAGGCCTGCATCAGGTTGGCGAAATGCGAGCCCTGGATGCGCTTCTGGCGCATCCACACATAGCGCGCATCGAAGGTGATGTTGTAGCCGGTGGTGCCGGCGCAGAACACGACCATGCCGCCGCGCTTCACCACGAGGCACGACACCGGGAAGGTGCTTTCGCCCGGATGCTCGAACACCATGTCGACATCGTTGCCCTTGCCGGTGATGTCCCAGATCGCCTTGCCGAATTTGCGCGCTTCTTTCGTCCACGCATCGTATTCCGGCGTGCCGACCGTCGGCATCTGGCCCCAGCAGTTGAAATCCTTGCGGTTGATCACGCCCTTGGCGCCGAGCGACAACACGAAGTCGCGCTTGCTCTCGTCGCTGATGACGCCGATGGCGTTCGCGCCGCTGACCGCGCAAAGCTGCACCGCGAACGATCCCAAACCGCCGGATGCGCCCCAGATCAGAACATTATGGCCGGGCCGCAGGATGTGCGGGCGGTGGCCGAAGAACATGCGATAGGTCGTGGCCAGCGTCAGCGTGTAGCAGGCCGCTTCTTCCCACGTCAGATGCCTGGGCCGTTCCATGAGCTGGCGGTCCTGCACGCGGCAGAATTGCGCGAACGAACCGTCCGGCGTCTCGTAACCCCAGATGCGCTGGCTCGGCGAGAACATCGGATCGCCGCCATTGCACTCTTCGTCATCGCCGTCGTCCTGATTGCAATGGACGACGACTTCATCGCCGACTTTCCAGCGCGTGACCTTCGATCCCACGGCCCACACGATGCCGGACGCATCGGAGCCCGCGATGTGATAGGGGTTCTTGTGCCCGTCGATCGGCGAGATCGGAACGCCCAGGCCTGCCCACACGCCGTTGTAGTTCACGCCCGCCGCCATCACGAGAACCAGCACGTCGTGGCTGTCGAGTTGCCATGTCGGCACCACTTCCATCTGGAAGGATTTTTCCGGCTCGCCGTGCCGCTCCTTGCGGATCGTCCACGCATACATGGTCTTGGGAACGTGCCCGAGCGGCGGGATTTCACCGATCTCGTAAAGGTCTTTGTAGACGTCCAATTGCGGCTTGGTCTCGGCGGCGGCCATGAACCCCTCGCTCCTGTTTCCGGTCTGTAACGCGCTTGTTTCCGCGCGGTGGCGCAGTAGGCCCACGCTTTTGCTGCAATGCAACAGAAAAGGTGGTATGTGCCTGTGGATGTGGCGGTTTGCGCAATAATCTTGCGCGCTAGCCGCTCCGGCGCTTAAAGCGGGATTTGCGCGGTTTTCCGCTCGCCTTGGCCACGATTTCCTTCACTTTCACGCTCTGGCGGATGGAAAGCGAGGAGGCCAGCGAGCCTTTTTCTGGGTCGCCGAAGGCACGGCCATATTTCTCGATCCGCTCCTCCACCGAACCCAGGAATTCACCCTCCCAGTCCGACAGCGTCACGCCGGCGGTGTCGGCCAGTTTCTTCGCCTTGCGCAACGCCTTCAGCGCCACGCGCCGGGCATGCTTGCGCCCGGCCTCGCGCATCTCTTTCGGCGTCTTCCGCTTCGGCGCTTTTCCGAACGCCATCAGTGCGCGATGTGCGGATTCTTCTCGCCCGCTTTCATCGCCAGCGGAATGGTGTCGATGGCGATGGGACAGGTGAAATGTTTGGAGCGCGCGCAGTTCGGATTGTAGGCGTCGTTGAAATCGATGGTCACGGTCTTGGGCGGAAATTTCCCGAAGCCGTCGATATCGACATAGCGCCCCGCGCCATACGCTTCGCCGCCCGAAAGATTGTCGGTGAAGAAGGCCGACATGTCGGTGATCTGCCTGGGATCGTTGCTGCCGGCATAGAAGGGCAGGGCGATCTTTTTTCCCTGCAAAACAAAGGTTGCTTCGCCGACGCGATAGAACTCTTTGTCCGTGCCGCGCGAGGTGCGGAACACATGCGGCGGCCGTTTCGGATCGGGCTTGAACTGGGCCGTCACGCGATAGGCGGGATCGTAGGGAAAATAGGAAACGCCCTTGAAGTTCAGCGCATCGGGATTTTTCTGGTTGAACACGAAGATGCGCCAGCCCATCACATTCGCCGCCACCTGCGTGGGCTGCCCCACAATATCGACATCCTTGTCGATCGGAATGCTCTTCAGGATGCGGCGCGGATCGAGCGGGTTGCCGTCCTTGGTCACCAGCAAGGTCTTGTTGCGATAGGACACGGTCAGAACGCCCGCGGCATCCGGCTTGTTCGTCCAGTGATAGGAGCCGGGCTTGCCCTTTTGCCCCACAAGCACGGCCTGATCGCCGTCGTGCAGATAGGCCGAATCCTGAATCTTCAGGATCGCATGCGGCCGCTTGGCCCAGGCGTCGTTCGCATCCGCGATACCGGCTTTCCACGCCTGTTCGGGGGTTTGAACCGGCGCGGCGGCGCCGAGAAGGACCGCGGAAATACATGCGGCAGGCAGGAAATAGCGATGCACGGATCACTCACCCCATCGAGATTCCCTCGCACACTAGACGCTGCGGCGGCGCCCACCAACACCGCCTTGTTGCAATGCAACACAACACGCCGCTTAATGCGCGCCCATGAGCGAGCGCCAGAAAGACAAGCCCTGGATCTTCCGCACCTATGCGGGCCATTCGAGCGCGAAAGCCTCGAACGAACTCTATCGCACCAACCTCGCCAAGGGGCAGACGGGCCTGTCGGTCGCCTTCGATCTGCCGACGCAGACCGGCTACGACAGCGACGATGCGCTGGCGAAGGGCGAAGTCGGCAAGGTCGGCGTGCCCATATCGCATCTGGGCGACATGCGCGCGCTGTTCGAGGGCATCCCCCTCGACAAGATGAACACATCCATGACGATCAACGCGCCCGCGGCGTGGTTGCTCGCGCTCTATGTCGCGGTGGCAGACGAACAGGGCGCGCCGCGCGCGTCTCTAAACGGCACCACGCAGAACGACATCATCAAGGAATATCTCGCGCGCGGGACCTACATCTTCCCGCCCAAGCCCGCGCTGCGCCTCACCACCGATACGATCGCATTCACCACGGCGGAATTGCCCAAATGGAATCCGATCAATCTCTGTTCCTATCACTTGCAGGAAGCGGGCGCGGATGCGGTGGAAGAAGCGGCCTTCGCGCTCGCCGCCGCCATCAGCGTGCTGGACGCCTGCAAGGCGCGCGGTGCGATCCCAGAAAGCGAATTTCCCAAAGCCGTCGGCCGCATCTCGTTCTTCGTGAATTCCGGCGTGAAGTTCATCACCGAGATCTGCAAGCTGCGCGCGATGGGCAAGGTGTGGGACGAGATCGCGAAGGACCGCTACGGCGTCACCGATCCCAAGCTCAGGCTGTTCCGCTATGGCGTGCAGGTGAACAGCCTCGGCCTTACCGAGCAGCAGCCGGAGAACAATGTCTATCGCATCCTCTTCGGCATGCTGGGCGTGACATTGTCGAAGAATGCGCGCGCCCGCGCGGTGCAGTTGCCCGCATGGAACGAAGCGCTCGGCCTGCCGCGCCCGTGGGATCAGCAATGGTCGCTGCGCCTGCAACAGATCGGCGCCTATGAAACCGACATGCTGGAATATGGCGACATCTTCGACGGCTCGAAGGTGATCGAAGAGAAAGTCGCGACACTCGTTGCACAGATCAAGGACGAGATCGCGCGCATCGCCGACATGGGCGGCGCGGCCACGCAGGACGCGCTGGAATATATGAAGGAGCGGCTCGTCGCCTCCAATGCCGCGCGCATGGAAGCGATCGAAACGTCGGACGAAATCCGCGTCGGCGTGAACTCCTATACCGAGACCGAGCCGTCGCCGCTCACCGCGGGCAACGGCAATTTCGTCGTCGTGGACGAAGCCGCCGAGCGCGAGCAGATCGAGCGCCTGAAAGCGTGGCGCAGCACGCGCGATCAAAAGAAGGTCGATGCCGCGCTGGCCGATCTGGAACGCGCGACCAAAGAAAACACCAACATCATGCCCGTCTCCATCGCCTGCGCGAAAGCAGGCGTGACGACCGGCGAATGGGCGCGCACCTTGCGCCGCGTGTTCGGCGAATATCGCGCGCCCACAGGCGTGGCCGTGTCCGGCCCCGGCCGCAACGATCCGCGCATCGGCGAATTGCGCGAGGAGGTGGATGCAGTCTCGAAGAAGCTCGGCCGCCGCCTCACCTTTCTTGTTGCGAAACCGGGTTTGGACGGCCATTCCAATGGCGCTGAGCAAATCGCCATCCGCGCCCGCGATGCGGGCATGGAGGTGGTCTATGACGGCATCCGGTTCTCGCCGGAGGAGATCGTCTCGACCGCACGGGAAAAGCAGCCGCATATGATCGGCCTGTCCATCCTCTCCGGCTCGCACATTCCGCTCGCCCGCGACGTGATGGCGAAGCTGAAGGATGCCGGATTGAAGGACGTGAAGGTGGTCGCCGGGGGCATCATCCCGCCGGAGGACGAGGCGGCCCTGAAGGCGGCGGGCATCTCCGCCGTGTTCAGCCCGAAGGATTACGACCTCAACGCCATCATGCACGAGATCGTGGATCTGGCCGGTTCCGACCCGGGAACCTGACCGCACAAGATCACACCGCCTGCGCGGGCAGGGGGAATTGTGGCATTTCTGCCTTAATCCGCCCCAGATTCCGCCGGTAACCTTTCATTTACTATGTGCAACGCGCGGGGAAATTCCGAGAATGGCCCCCGGCGCAACGCTGGGGGATGTCATGGTCGCCTATCGCCGGATCGATGAAGTGAATGTGCCGCCAAGCCGCAAGCACGCGCTGAGTCACGAACTTTTCCACGGACTCACGCCCGAAGAATTCGACAACGAAGCGCGCACCGTCGCCGACGTTCGCGCGATGACGCCGGCCGTGCGCCGCCGCATGGAAGCGCATCTCACCGAGCGCCTGTTGACGCCGCCCGATTCTCCAAGCTGGGGACCGGACTGGATTCATCGCGGGGAAAAAGACGCGCCCAGGCGCGGCAGCGAAAAGCCCGGCGTGTTCGCGCGCATGTTCAAGCGCGAGGACGAGACGGAAGGGGTCGAAGATGCGCCGCATATTCCGACCGACGAGGACTACCTCATCGCGCGCAACATGGAGAAGAGCCGCCAGATCGCGCATTACAAATGGCTCTATGTCGCCGCCATCGGCATCACGCTGTTGATCGCCTTCGCGGCGATGTTCGTGGATTACCAGATCATCCGCGGCGATGTGTGGACGCGCGCTCTGTCCAACGAATTCATGGTCGTG
>JAFECN010000116.1 GCA_018242145.1 Pseudomonadota bacterium | reverse complement strand
CGCCGCGGGACCTTGCAGGTTTCGCAAATCCCTCATGCAAGCGCGGAGAAGCCCGCGTCGCCCTAGCGTCGCTCGCCGTCACGCTGATTTTCCAGCGCGGCGACAGTCTGTTCGTCCTGCCGGCCGCCATAGAACCGTTCGAGCGCTTTCTGGAACAAGGTTTCGGTATCTTCCGGTGCGGCATGGCAGAACAGCGTCATGCAGGAATGGAATTTCAGGGTGTCGGGATAGCCGAAGATCGCGTCGGCGCTTTTGTCTTTCGCCTCCAGCACCAGCGCGGTGCATTGCCGGAGCCGCTGGCCCAACACCGTATGCGCCAGATAAGCCCGCGCCTCATCGAGCGAAGCAATGCCATAGCGCTGCGCCATGTCGCTGCGGCCCAATCCCGCGATCTGCGGAAAGATGAACCACATCCAGTGCGTCTGCTTACGCCCGGCGCGAAGTTCCGCCGTGACCGCCGCATAGACCGGATCCTGCGCGGCGATAAAGCGATTCAGATCGAACGCTTGTTCCATGGCAGACAATAACGCGCAGGCGGCCGGATGGCTTCCGGGGCGCGACGGCAAGGCGCAGCTCAGCGTCAAGACGCCGAAAACCATGACATCGCAAGGTTGAACCGGGATGTTCGACGCATCATCGGGCTTGTCTGCGCCGACGATTCAGCGCATGGAAACCCGCGAGGGCGTCGTCCGTGCAACGCGGATTCGCCAATGAAACTTATGGGCGCGCTCGATACCGTCGGGTATCGCGCTGCTGGCGACCGGCGCGGCAAGCCGGAAGCCTGAAGCGCAGCGCGCGGGAGCAGCGCTTTGACATCACCCGCCATGCAGGAATTGATCGACGGCTACAGGGCCTTCCGCAGCGAACGCTGGCCGGCGGAGCGGCAGCGTTATCTCGATCTGGCGCAGCACGGCCAGAAACCGCAAACCCTCGTCATCACCTGTTCGGATTCGCGGTCCGATCCCGCGACCATCTTCAACGCGCGGCCCGGCGGCATGTTTGTCATCCGCAATGTGGCCGCCATCGTGCCGCCTTACGAAACCGACAGCAGCCATCACGGCACCAGCTCCGCGATTGCCTTCGCGGTGTTGAGCCTGGAAGTGAAGAACATCCTCGTCATGGGGCACGCGCAATGCGGTGGCGTGGCGGCGGCGCTGGATAATTCCATCGCCGAGGGCGTTCCCTTTCTGCGCGCCTGGGTGGATTTGCTCGATCCCGCCGTCAAGCGCCTGCCCCACGATGCGCATGACGCGCACACGCTTCTGGAGCAGGATGGCGTGCGTCTGTCGCTGGAGCGGCTGATGGAATTCCCCTTCGTTGCCGAGCGCGTGAACGCCGGTCGGCTCGAACTCAACGGCGCCCGCTTCGGCATCGCCGACGGCAAGCTGGAACTGCTGGACAAGCAGAGCGGCGCATTCGTGGTGCTGTAGCCGCCGCATTGGATTCCAAATCTCAATCGTCATGGCCGGGCTTGTCCGGGCTATCCATGAGCACGGGCCAATGGTTTCTGGAAAATGAATGGCCGCCATATAGGCATGCCCGCGCGCGTCCCGGATGGCGGCCCATGACGGGTTTGGCAAACATGGTTCCTCTAGAACCGCAAAAAGATTTTTTTGTCACAACCGAAACGCGCGCGCCGTCTTCCTGCGTTTCGGCGCGCATTTGCACGCCGATGAACGCCGGATGAACGGGCGATACAGCCGCCATGCAGCCCGCGCCAATATCATGGGAGCCGAAAACACAGGCCCGTGCGTTTCCTATCCGGATGCACACGGCATCGAAAAGGAGAAGGCTCATGAAGACGATCGCAAAACTCGCATTCGCTGGCGCGCTCGCCGCAGGCGCGGCGGTCGCGACGGCGGCGCCCGCGGAAGCGGCGCATCTCTCGGTCGGCATCGGCATCGGCGCGCCGGTTGGCTATTACGGCCCGCGCTATTACGAGCCCGCCTATTGCGACCCGTACTATTATGATTGCGGCTACTATGGCCGTCCGTACTATTACGGCCCGGCCTATGTCGGCTTCTATCATCACGGCTGGTATGGCCACCGGTGGCACCGTCACGGCTGGTACCATCACGGCTGGCACCACGGATGGCGCGGCTGACCGCTAGCCGGTTGTGAAAAAGAAAGCGCGGTTGCTTCGGCAGCCGCGCTTTTCTGTTATCATCGTCCCCTCGCTATTTGGGGGCATCATGAAGATCGGTCTGGAGATCATTGGCGCGCTGGTTCTGGCCGCCATCGTGTTTATCGTCTTCAAGCTGATCGGCCTGGCGATCCACATCGCCATCGTCGGCGCAGTGGTGGGCCTCGTCGTAGGCTTCATCGTCGCGCGGATGTTCCGCCGCGAATAGCCCCGGCCGTTATTTCTTCGTCCAGCTTCCGCCGAGTGGTTTGTAAAACTGGCCGGACGGCACTTTCGCCAGAAGCTGCGCGCCGGTCGCTTGGCCCGCCGCATCCGGCGTCACGCCGGACTTCGCCGCGGTCTGGCGATAAACGGCCGCGCGTCCGGCATTGATCGCGGACACCGCGGCGGTCGTCGCCGGATCGGCGGAGCCGTTCACATAGCCGAGATACCCGTCGCCCTGTTCGCCGACGACGCCGGCGGCTTTGGCGGCATCCACCGTCGCCTTGTCGCTGGCCAGATCGGCGAAGGCGGGCTGTGTCACAAGCGCCGTCATCGGAACGGCGGCGAGTGCAAGCGCCAGCGCGGCGGCGCCGGCGCGGAGAGATTTGTTCAGCATCGTGTTCATTGTCGCTTCCTTCGCGGGATCAGAACAGGTTCGGGTTTTGCTGGATCGCCGTCTGGACTTCCTTGTCCAGCCTGATGCGCACATCGGCATCGAGTTTGGCGTAGATGTTGATTGGCGCCACTTCCACGCGGATCGTCGGCGTGCAGGCGCCCAGCGTCGCGCCGATCGCGGCCGCCAATAGGATGGTGCGAGCGTTCATGTCTTCGTTCCCCGTTACGGCGCCGCGGTCAGGCTGCCCGACCATGCAGCCTGATACGACTTCAGGAGTTCGTCAAAATTAAGGGAGGTCTCCAAGGTCAGATCGATGGGCGTTCCGCTGGGCAGCGCGACCGGCTTGTCGAACGCGGTGCCGCGCAGGAGATCGAACAGGCCCACGTGGGCCTCCTGCGGCTGGGGCGGGTCGTTGCGGCCCTTGATGTGGAAGACGATCCTGAGCCGTCCATTGTCCACGCTGTCGATATCCGCCGTCATCGAATCCACGGCGAGATGCTCCAGCGCCTGATAGGCGAAATCCTGCACGCCGTTCACCGCGACGTCGCCCTTCGTCCAGAGCGTGCGGTCGATGGACAGCCGTCCCGGCCCTACCGACTCGATATGGCCCTTGGCGATGCGGAATCCGTCCGCGCCGGACGTGAAGGGAATCGCGCCGTTCACCCGGCCGGTTACTTTCACCTTGCTGCCGATATTCGTGGCCGAAACGATCTGCGCCAGATCGATGTTGTCCAGCCGCGCGGTGTCGTGGAGCGCGGCTTTGCCGCCCAGTACCACCGTCATCCCGTCGAGCGACGCGGTGCCGCCCGCGACATGGGTCTTCGCGCCCTCCACGCGCAGCGCGTCCGGCGCCAGCGCGAACACCGCATGGGTGCCTGTGAAGGGCAGCGTCCAGTCGATCTTGGCAATGTCGAGCGTCTGCCCGTCCGCGG
>JAFECN010000115.1 GCA_018242145.1 Pseudomonadota bacterium | reverse complement strand
GGATTGCTGGCATCCGTCTTACGTCGGCGCTCCGAAAGACGGCAGTGCCTGGACGAGCGGCGGCGATTGCACCAAACATGTCATCCGCGGCGGTTCCTGGGACAACACGCCGATCTTCATCCGCTCCGCCACGCGCAGCGGCTCATCGCACAATGGCGGCGAATTCGATTATTCGAGCCTCGCCGGTTTTCGCGTCGCGCGCGATCTGCCGTAAACCCCCTTCGGCGCTCTCGCGCCACCTTCCCCGGTAACGGGGGAGGAAAACTTAGCGCAGCGTGTCGCGCGGGTTGAGTTCGAGGGTGAAATCGATTCCGTCTTTCGGCGCGCCGGCGGGAAGCTTGAACGGCGCGGAGAGCAGCACGGCATTGCGCGCAGACAACGCCACCTCGCGAAACAGCTTGTCCGTGACATAGCGGCGCCGGTCTGTGATCTCCGCCACGATCACCACGCCCTTGCCGGTGAGCGAAACGCGCAAGGGAATGACGATATTGCGGTCGCCGAGCGTCGAGAAGTCGAACACCCAGCGGCGCAGGATCTGCGCGCGGATATAGTCGCGCACGCTATAGGCCGTCGCCGTGCCGGGCGCAGCGCCGTTTGTCGTTGTAGTATCGTCGGACGCGCCGTTCTCGATCTTCAAATCGCTGTCGGGCTGGCGCAGCTTTGCGAGATTCTTGAGCTGGACTTCCAGCTCGTCCTTCGGCGCTTTCGTCCGATTGGGTGCATAGGCTTCCGGCTTCGGCGCGGCGGCGGGGCCTTTCATGGCTTTCTGCCGCGGCACCGGCGCATGGTTCGGCGCGGGCGGCGCGGTGGTTTCATCGCCCAACTGCACGACATCGATCGGAACGAAGGGCGGCTGCTTGCCCGCGATCTTTTCCGCGCCATGCAGGAACAGCAGCAAAAGCAGAAGCAGCACGGCGCCGTGCAGCACAAGCGAGCCCGCCACGCCGGGGCCTGTCTGCGTGAGCGTGCGGTGATCGCCCGCGAAAGCGGCGATGCGGCTTTTCAGGACGCGCGCGAAAGGATGCATGCCGGAACTCTACAACAAGACGGCGCCCGAACCGCCATTCGCCGGTGCGAAGCATAGAACCTTATAGATTGGGTAATGAAGCGTTAAAGCGATAAGCGGCGGAATTAACAGGAAGACTCCGCCTTCCACCGCGCCAGCTTCCATTTCGGCACATCGTTCATCGCGCGCGGTTACTCCTCTTGCAGGAATAACGCGCGTAAAGATGCGGCGTCCGGGGGAAGTAAGTCCAAAATGGTGGAGGACTTCATGCGGACACTTCTCTATTCCAAACTTGCAATAACGGCGGTGGCATCCGCGCTTCTTCTTGCGGCCTGCGGCAGCGATGGCGGCGGGCTTAGCCTGGGCGCCGGAACCGGTGGTATCGGGTCCAAGACAACACCGCCGGGTTCGACAAATTCCGGCTCTGGCGGCAGCACCGACCAAAACGGCGGCGCTCCCAGCGGAGACAATGGAAGCGGTGGTAGCGGGACAACGGTCACAACGCCCGACAATGGCGACTCCGGTGGAAACAGTGGCGCCAACGGAAACAGCAGCAACTCCGGCGGAAACGGTGGCACTGGCGGAGGCAGCGTCAGCGGGAACGGCAGCTCCGATGGAAGCGGCGGCGGCTCGGGCACGGAGGGCGGCGGCCAGCAGGCATCCAACGCTCCGCTCGGCAACGGCACCGTTACGATCACCGCCGGCGGCACGACGGTTTCGACGCCGCCGCTCGACAACAATCCGGTGACGGGCGGGCTGTTGTCGGTTGCGAACAACACGCTCAATCCGATCGTGACGGCGGGCAACGCGTTGTTGCCGACGGGCGATGTAACCTCGCCGCTGCCGTTGCAGGCCAAGCTCGGCAACGGATCGCTCAACGGCGCAGCGTCCGAACCGCTTGGAGCCGGCGTGCTTGCTCCGTCCATGGCGAACGGCACGGTCGCCAGCGTCAATCTGTTGAGCGGCGGAAAGACGGCTGCGGTCTCCGTTCTTCCGCAGGGCGTGACACCCGCGCTCGACAGCATGACGAATGCGGTGAAAGGGCTGACCGCACCCGTGACAGGCGCAGTCGATCCGGTGCTGGCAAGCGTTACGGGAAGCACAGGGGCGACGGCGCCCGTGTCCGCGGCGATTTCGACGGCAACCGCCGCCGTGCAGCCGGTCGTTTCCACCGTGGCAAATACCGTGCAGCCCGTCGTCTCCGCGGCAGCTTCGGCTGCCAACGATGCGACGAACACGGTGAGCGCGATCACGCAAACTGCGAGTGCGACAGCACCGGTAACGTCCGCTGTCTCCACAGCGACGAACGCTGTGCAACCTGTCACCTCGACGGCGGCTTCGGTTGTTAGCAGTGTGACGAACACGGTAGGTGCGGTTACGCAGACTGCCGGGGCAACAGCGCCCGTAGCGTCCGCTGTCTCCACGGTGACGAGCGCCGTGCAGCCTGTCGTCTCGACCGCGACTTCGGCTGTCAGCGATATGACAAATGCTGTGGGTGCGATCACGCAAGCTGCCGGGGCAACGGCGCCGGTGACGTCTGCCGTGTCGGGGGCGGTGAACGCAACCAGTTCGGTTGCGAATGTCACCGTCGGCGCGACCGGCCTCGTGACCGGGTCCAACCCGCTCGTCGGCGCCAGCGTGGCGTCGCCCACGCAGAATCAGGGGAGCTTGCTGAGTGTCGGCCTGGTCTCGAACGGTCAGCCCGCCACCCTGAAGCTGGGCGGTACCTCGCTTTTGGGCAACGGATTGCTCCTCGGCGGCGGCAAATCCTTATGGGGGCATTAGAGGGCTTGCTAAACCTGTAGTTGTATAGAATCGTCCTATGGGCGGACTCCACGATCCGCCCATGTGATTCGCGAGGGGACGATGCAGCGCTTTTCCCTGGTTTTGCTGTTCCTGCTCTATGCGTTTCCGGCGTTTTCCGAGACGAACAGCCCCTTCATCATCGACCAAACCCGGACCGACCGGGCCCAAACACCGCCCAAGCCCCAACAACATCCCGTTCCGCAGCCGCCCGTCGCGCCCGTGGCAGGGGTCACGCCTTTTGTCCTCAAGGGCGTCCGCATCGAGGGCACCAGCGTCGATCCGTCGATCCTGTCCGGCGCGGCCCGGCCCTATGTCGGGCGCATGACGGACGCCAGAGCGATCACCGAGATCGCGCAGCGCATCTCCGACGCTTATGCGCAATCCGGCGACGTCGCGCTCTACACCGTCACTGTCCCCGGCCAGGATTTCAGAGACGGCATTCTGCGCCTTGTCGTCACCGAGGGTTACATCGCGCACATCGACGTGCATGGCGACACCGGCGGCGATGTTTCGCGCGTCGTCGCGATGGCGCAGCCGCTCACGGCGGAGCATCCGCTGAAACGCTCGACGCTGGAGCGCACGCTCTCGCTTATCCGCGACCTGCCCGACCTCACCGTGGACGCGCAATTGCTGCGCGGCGACAAGCCGGGCGCCGTCAAGCTCTCGCTCGGGCTTACGCAGAAACGCTACAATGTCGCGCTGTCGCTGAACGACAGCGGCAATTCGCTGCTCGGCCGCTGGCAGACGCAGGCCGATGTCAGCCTCTACGATCTTTTGCGTGAAGGCGAGCAGACAACGGCGTCGTTCGGCACATCCACGCTGCTCAACCGCTATCAATATTACGCCCTCTCGCACAGCGAAACGCTCGGAAACGATGGGCTGCGCGGCAGCATCGCCTATGGCTATCTGCGCACGCAGATCCATGCGCACGCGCTCAGCGGCGATGCGCAGACGTTGCAGATGGGCCTCTCTTATCCGCTGATCCGCAGCTATCAGGAAAATCTTTCGCTGACCGCAAGCGTGGATGGGCTCGATTCGACCAACGCGCTTTTGGGCGTTGCGGTCGCGAACGAGAACATCCGCGCCGCGCGTCTTTCCGCCGTTTACAGCCTTGCCGAGCCGCGCTGGGCGCTGGCGCTGAGCGGCAGCATGAGTTTCGGCCTCGACGTCTTCGGCGCGCGCGTGACCAGCCCGGCGATGGAGACGCCCAAATTCCGCAAGCTCGTGGTGCAAGGCAGCTACAACCGCAGGATCGGCGAGGACTGGATTGTGCGCCTGCGCGCGGCGTCGCAGATCGCCTTCGACAGGCTTCCGGTTTCGGAGCTGTATGCGCTGGGTGGCCCGGTGTTCGGCCGCGCCTTCCTGCAATCCGCCGCGCTGGGCGACAGCGCGCTGGCCGGGTCCATCGAGATCGGGTTCACTCCCAAAGGGCTCCCCGGCCGTCTGGCTGGCTTGGAAGTCTTCGGCTTTGCCGATGATGGCGACACCTGGTATCGCGCGCGGACGCCTGTGCCTTCGATCCATGAAGCGCTCGCCTCCGCGGGCGGCGGCGTGCGCATTCCGATCGGGGCCAAAACAAAGCTCGAACTACAGGCGGCCAATGCGCTCGACGCAGAGGTGCCCGGCCTGCGCGCGGGGGACTGGCGGTTCCTCTTCGCCATTTCCGGCAAATACTGAGACAAACTTCGCGCCGATGTGAACGCGCCGGCGGCACAGGGCTTTCGCCGGAGTTGCGGGCAGGCGAAGCGGGCGTAATATCGCCGCCTTCGCGTGAGGGGCAGCGGCGCGGTCGGGGCGTGACCCATCCCATCCTCAAGCACAAATCCGCGGCATCCGCCGCATCCGGCCCAGAGCCGGCGATCAAGGGGACGATGATGAAACGTGTGTATGGGCTGGTGGCGACAGCGGCACTGGCGGTGACGGCGGCAATTGCCTTCGCAGCAGATGCGCCTGCGCCAAAAGACAACGGACAGGCGGCCGCTCTTTATTCGGGCAAATTCTTCAAGGCCGAGGAATCGGTGACCAGCGGTTCGGCCGCCGGCATCTCCTACAAGGCCATCGCGGGCACCCTCGTCGTGCATCCCGAAGACTGGAACGACGTCGCGCAGAACGGCGGCAAGAACAACCCCGACGCGAAGGCGGACGAATCTTCGGCGGAAGCGTCGATGTTCTTCGTCTATTACGCCAAGACGGGCGCGCCGCCCGCCAGCCGCCCCATCACCTTCATCTACAATGGCGGCCCCGGTTCCTCGACGGTGTGGCTGCACATGGGCGCCTTCGGCCCCAAGCGCGTGGTGACGGCGGACGATACGCACACCCCGGCCGCGCCCTATCAGCTCGTGGACAATGCCTCGACGCTTCTGGATGCCAGCGATCTGGTCTTCATCGATGCGCCCGGCACCGGGTTCAGCCGCATCGCGGGCAAAGACAAGGAGAAGGCGTTCTACGGCGTGGATGCGGATGGCCAAGCCTTCTCGAATTTCATCCAGGAGTTCCTCTCCAAATACAATCGTTGGAATTCGCCAAAATATCTGTTCGGCGAAAGCTACGGCACGCCCCGCTCCGCCGTCGTGATCAACGATCTGCAGAACGACCGCTCCGTGGATTTCAACGGCGTGATCCTGCTGTCGGCGATCCTGAACTTCAATCTGTCGGTCGATGGGCCGGAAACCAATCCGGGCATCGATCAGCCTTATGAGATCGCGCTGCCGACCTATGCGGCGACGGCGTGGTATCACAACAAGCTTCCGGGCAAGAAGCCCGCGGAGCTTCTTCCCTTCATCCACAATGTCGAGCAGTTCGCGATGGGCGAATATGCCTGGGCCTTGCAGCGCGGTGCGCTGCTGTCGCCCAAGAAGAAGCTCGACATCGCCACCAAGCTGCACAACGTCACGGGCCTGCCGGTGTCCTACATCCTGAAGGCGGACCTGCGCATCAATGGCGGAGAGTTCGAGAAGACGCTGCAGGACGACCGCGACCTGACCACCGGCCGCCTCGACACGCGCTTCTCCGGCACCACGCTCGATCCTTTGAGCGAAGAAGCGGAATACGATCCGCAATCCTCGGCGCTCAGCTCGGCCTATGTGTCGGCGTTCAATTACTATGCCCGCAACCAGCTCGACTACGGCCAGGGCAAAGAGTTCAAGCCGATGATCGACGTGTTCAAGTGGTGGGACTTCAAGCACAAGCAGCCGGGCGCGGGCTTCGCCTTCCCCGGCGCGACCAATGTGATGCCCGACCTCGCCAACGCGATGAAGCAGAATCCGAACCTGAAGGTGATGCTGAACGGCGGATATTACGATCTCGCCACGCCCTACTATGAAGGCTGGTACGAGATGCATCACCTGCCGATCCCCAACAGGCTGCAGAGCAATATCAGCTATCACTACTACGAGTCCGGCCACATGGTTTACGCCCATGAGGAATCGTTGAAGGAGCTCCACGACGCGGTGGCGGCGTTCATCCGCTCCACCAGCAACGTGAAATAACCGCCTGCCGAAGAGCCGTGCGTTCGCCGCGCACGGCTCTTCGCATTTCACCGCTTGCGGGATTTCGGGGCCGCGCAAGCCGTTCGACAACAAGACCGGCATGCCGCCGGCACAGAGGACAACCCGATGAAACGTGCATTTCTGATGGCCGCGACCGCGGCACTGGGCCTGACGGCGATGGTCGCCTTCGCGGCCGACGCGCCCGCGCCCAACAAGCCCGACGCGAAAGCCGATCTTTATTCCGGCAAATTCTTCAAGGCGCAGGAATCGGTCACCACCGGCGCGGTGAACGGCATCAGCTATCGCGCGACGGCGGGCACGCTGGTCGTGCATCCCGACGACTGGAACGACGCCGCGCAGAACGGTGGCAAGAACAATCCCGACGCCAAGAAGGATGCTTCTTCGCCCGAAGCTTCGATGTTCTTCGTCTATTACGCCAAGACGGGCGCGCCGCCGGAAACCCGCCCCATCACCTTCATCTTCAATGGCGGTCCCGGCTCCGCGACGGTGTGGCTGCACATGGGCGCCTGGGGTCCCAAGCGCATCGTCACGCCGGACGACAGCCACGCCCCGGCGGCGCCCTATCAGCTTGTCGATAACGACTCGACGCTTCTGGATGCCAGCGATCTCGTCTTCATCGACGCGCCGGGCACCGGTTTCAGCCGCATCGCGGGCAAGGACAAGGAGAAGGCGTTCTACGGCATCGATGCCGACGGTGAGGCCTTCACCCATTTCATTCTGGAATTCCTCGCCAAATACAATCGCTGGAATTCGCCGAAATTCATCTTCGGCGAAAGCTATGGCACGCCGCGCGCGGCGGTTCTGGTGAACGATCTGGAGAACGACAACTCCGTCGATTTCAACGGCGTGATCATGCTGTCGCAGATCCTGAACTTCAGCCTGTCGCCGGATCGCCCGGAATCCAATCCCGGCGTGAACCTGCCCTATCAGCTTGCGCTGCCGACCTATGCGGCGACGGCCTGGTATCACAACAAGCTGCCCGGCAAGAAACCGGCGGACCTGCACGCCTTCCTGCAGAATGTCGAGCGGTTCGCGATGGGCGAATATGCACAGGCGCTGGACAAGGGCACGAGCCTTTCGGCGGCGCGCCGCAAGGACATCGCCACCAAGCTGCACAACGTGACCGGCCTTCCCGTCCGGTACATCCTGAAAGCGGATTTGCGCATCGACGGCGGCGAATTCCGCAAGAACCTGCTGGGCGACGATCTCGATACCGGACGCCTCGACACGCGGTTCTCAGGGCCGACGCTCGATCCGCTCAGCCAGCGCACCGAATACGATCCGCAATCCTCGGCACTGAGTTCGGCCTATGTGTCGGCGTTCAACGACTATGTGCGCAACACGCTGCACTACGGACAGGGGCAGACTTTCCTGCCGTCCATCCGCGTATTCCAATACTGGAACTGGCAGCACAAGCAGCCGGGCGCGCGCTTCGCATCGCGCGCGGGCGCCAATGTGATGCCGGATCTGGCCAATGCGATGAAGCAGAACCCCGACCTGAAGGTGATGCTGAACGGCGGCTATTTCGATCTCGCCACGCCCTATTATCAGGGCTGGTACGAGATGCATCAGCTTCCCATTCCGCAAAGCCTGGCGAGCAACATCTCCTATCACTACTACCAGTCGGGCCACATGGTTTACGCCCATCAGGCCTCGCTCAAGGAGATGCATGACGCGGTCGCCGCCTTCATCCGCGCCAACAGCAATGTGAAGTAGGCGATTGACGCAAAGGCAAGAAGGGGCGGCGGCGATTGCGCGGCCGCCCTTTTTCTTGCCAATCTCGCACCATGAGCGAAGCCCCCGATGAGATCGTCGTTGTCGAAGCCATCGGCCCGTCGCTGACGCTCATTCCCGCCGCGTCCGTCATCGTTCTGGGATCGCTGGCGCTGCTCATGGTGGGGGTGATGCCCGCGCTTCTGGGCGCACTGGCCGACAATGGACGGCTTTCGGCGGCGGGCATCGGCCAGTGCGCCACGCTCGAAAGCCTGGCGATGGCGCTGGGCGCCGGACTGAGCGGCGCCTTTCTGAAAACGCGGCATCTGCGCTGGATCGCGGGCGGCGCATCGCTGGCGCTGGCGCTGCTGGATTTCGCCTCCATGCCCGCCAGTGGCGAAAATGTGCTGATCCTGCGCACGCTGGCCGGAATCCCGGAAGGGCTCCTGCTCTGGATCACCGTGGGCATGATCGCGCGCACCGAAACGCCGGAGCGCTGGGCCGGCTATTACTGGACGGCACTGGTCGCGGGCCAACTCTTGATGGCGCTGTCCTTTGTCTATGTCATTCCGCATTTCGGGACGGAGGGCGGGTTCGCGGCGCTGGGGATCACCGCGCTTCTCGGCATTGCGGCCGCCACCCGCGCGCCGGATTTCTATGGCGACCTGCCGGTTAATCCGGACGAAACTGGCGCGCCGCCCTTGCGCGGATGGTGGGCACTGTTCGCCACGCTTCTTTACACCTCCGCGTCGGGCGCGGTTCTCGTTTATCTGCAGCCCTTGAGTCACGAAGCGGGCCTGAGCGCCGACGTGGCGCGCACCGCGCTGTGGGTTTCGCTGGCGGCGCAGGTGGTGGGCGGCTTTCTGGCCACGGTGCTGGCAGGCCGCGTGCACTGGTTCACCGTCTTTTGCGGCTCGACCGTGCTCTACATCAGCGGCTGGTTCGTGATGACGCTCGTCGCTCCGGCATGGCTGTTCATCGCCGCCAATGCGTGGCTGGGACTTGTGATCGTTCTGGTCGGTCCCTTCCTGGTGCCGATGACCATCGAAGCCGATCCCTCGCGGCGCACCGCGATGCAATCGGGCCCGACGCAGCTCATGGCCGGTGCCCTGGGGCCCTTGCTCTCCTCCTTCATCGTCAGCGATGCCGATGTGCATGGCGCGGTGTGGCTCGGCGTGGGCTTGATGCTGAGCGGGCTGGCGTTGATGGGCGCGCTGCATGTGACGGCGCTGCGCGCGCGCAAAAGACTCGCGGCGGCTTGACGTTTTGCGATTGCAGCCGGAACAATCGCGCGCATGATCCGTTGCCGGGCTGGGACGTCCAGCAGCACGCAAGGAGAATGGCATGGCGAAGGCGAAAAAGAGAAAGAGCGCGAAGAAGAAGAAGGCGAAGAAGCCTGTCCGCAAGGCCGCGGTGAAACCGGCGGCGCGCAAGGCTGCGAAAAAGTCCAAGCGGAGCGCCACGAAGGCGAAGCGCGCGGTCAAGCGTCCCGCAAAAGCGAAAAAGGCCAAGCAGGCCCGCAAGGCCACGAAGCGCCCTGCGGCCAAAAAGTCCCGCAAATCCAAAGAGGTGTTCGGCGAGGGCAACTACACAGCCGCGCGCGAATTCCGCAAGGACGAGGAAGATTTCGTGCGCGCCAACCGCAGCCGCATTCCGGAGATGGGGCGTGAGGCGGAAGCCGCGCTGGAGGGACCGGAGGGCGACGAACTGCGCCGCGCCGAGGCGGATGCGCGCGCCCACCGCCACGAGTAATACCCGCCTTCATCGAATTCCGTGCAAAACCGGCGGCGCATCTTCCGCGCCGCCGGTTTTGTCTTAGGATCGCGCCCGACCATTGGGGTCATTTGGGAGGCTATTTTATGAAGACGATTGTGAAGACCGGCATCGGCGCCGCCGTGCTGGGCATGACGCTTGCGTCCGGCGTGCTGATCGGCGAGGCCGCAGCCGCCTATCAGTCCCATATGCATGCCGCTTTGGATGCCCTGCGCACGGCGCGCAGCGAATTGCAGGCATCGACGCCGAACAAGGGCGGCCATCGCGCGACCGCCATCCAACTCGTCAATCAGGCGATCGACGAAACGCGCGCGGGAATTGCCTACGCGCGCGAATAGACCTGCCGTATCGACAGTCTCGAACCCGCCCGCAAACACGGGCGGGTTCTTTTTTTAAAGATCGCTCGCGCCGAGCCAGAGCCCGGCCAGCGTTTCCAGCCCCTTGCGGTCCTCGCCGTCAAAGCGCGCCGGAATCGGCGCGTCGATATCCAGAACGCCGATCAGCCTGCCATCCTTGATGAGAGGCACGACGATTTCCGAGCGCGAAGCGACATCGCAGGCGATGTGGCCGGGAAAGGCGTTGACGTCTTCGACCAGAACGGTTTCGCGCCGTTCGGCGGCGGTGCCGCAAACACCCTTGCCCATGGCGATGCGCACGCAGGCGGGACGGCCCTGAAACGGCCCCAGCACCAGCACGCCGTCTTTCAGGAAATAGAAGCCCGCCCAGTTCAGATCGTCGAGACTGGTGAAGATCAGCGACGCCAGATTGGCGGCGTTGGCGATGGCGTCGCGCTCGCCGCGGAACAGGCCTTCGGCTTGCAGCGCGAGATCGTGGAAGATCTCGCGCTTGCTGCCGGTGGGCTTTTCGAAAACGAACGTCATTCCTTGGGCTCGAACTTCAGCGCCGCGCCATTCATGCAATAACGCAAGCCCGTCGGCTGCGGCCCGTCGGGAAAGAGATGGCCAAGATGGCCGCCGCAATCGGCGCAATGCACTTCGGTGCGCGTCATGCCGAGCGTGCGATCCGACGAGGTGCCGACGGCATTGTCTTTCGGCTGGAAGAAGCTCGGCCAGCCCGAGCCGCTTTCATACTTCGCTGCGGAGTCATAAAGCGGCTTGCCGCATCCGGCGCAATGATAGGTGCCTTCGCGCTTCTCGTGGTTGAAAGGATGGGTGCCCGCGCGCTCGGTTCCGTGCTTGCGCAGCACGCGATAAGCATCGGGATCGAGGCTGTTCTGCCACTCTTCATCGGTCTTGCCGACGGGGAAGTTCTTTGGGCCGGTCATGGGTCAGCTCCTTCTTTTTCTTTTTATCATCCTTTGTTCGCGCCAACAGGGCCAATCGTTACGGCGTCCCGCCGCCGCCAGCGGTTTTGATCACCATGTCCAGCGTCTGGCTGACTTTTCCCTTGTTCGCGAAATCCCAGTTCCCGCCGAATCCGATGTCGTCCAGCTTCCAGCCGGACGGCGTGTTCACGACATAGGCCGTGTCGGTCCAGTGCATGGGCTTGTTCTGCGTATCGCCCACCACGCGCGGATCGTAGGTGAGCGCCATGGTGCAATGGCCGCTTCTGTCGTCGCCTGTGCAGGCGCCGATCTTATAGGAGGTTGCGCCTTCATAGTTCGAGGTGAAGAGATCGCCCTCCACGAAAGGCGGCGAATCCTTGTAGGCGTTCGTGAATGTCACTTCGGCGGCGCGCGCCCGGACGATCAGTCCGTTCAGGCGGTCCGATATGACGGGCGCGAATTTTGCCCGCGCTTTTGCATCCGGAATGCCGTCCAGCCGCTGATGGAACGAAGAATAGACGGCGTAGAAATCCGACGCCGCCTTCGCCATCGCGCCGGTGTCCGCCGCTTGTGCCGGCATGGCGAGCACAAGCGGCACGATCGCCGCAAAGACGGCGGCTTTCATCGCGTCTTCAAGAGGTCGCGAATTTCGCGCAGCAGCACCACGTCTTCGGGCGGCGGCGGCGCATCGGCCGGATTGGCCGGCGGCTTGGTCTGCAGGCGATTGATGCCGCGGATCACCAGGAACAGCGCAATGGCGATGATGAGGAAATTGATGATCGTGTTGATGAAGACGCCATAATTGACGGTGACGGCGCCGGCCTTCTGCGCCTCGGCAAGCGTGGCGGCGGCAGGGCCTTTCAGCGTGACGAAGAAATTGGAGAAATCGATGCCGCCCATGATCCAGCCGACCGGCGGCATGATCACGTCCTTGACGAGCGAATTGACGATCGCCCCGAACGCCGTGCCGATGACGACACCGACGGCCAGGTCGATGACGTTGCCGCGCATGGCGAATTTCTTGAATTCTTGGAACATGCCTGCCTCTTAGCTGGGTAGCGTACCAACGCTACCGGGAGGGATTGCGCGCAACAAGAACCGCTATGACCGCCCAGGCCACCACAGCACCGGCGATAACGCCCAGCGTATTGGCCAGCTCGTCCCACGCGCTCATGTCCCGCCCCACCAGACCCTGAACGAGTTCCAGGACTGCGCCCATCGTGATCAGCCCTGCCATGCCCCGAAGCACGTTGCGCGGCGCCTGCAGCGCCAGGGCAATCAGGGCAGAAAGGACAAAATAAGCTATGAAATGCAATGCCTTATCCCAGATAGGAGGCTCTCCGCGCGCGGGGCCAAGTTCGCCGCCCAGCACACCCGCGCAGGCTGGCAGGAAGAGAACGGCGGCGACATAGGCGATGCGGGGACGGGTCATGGTTCTGCATCGATAATCGGAAACCGCCGCTTTCGCGAGCTTGCAAAAGCGCCTCTTTCCCGTATATGACGCGCCCTCCTTCGGGGCCGCCTGGCGTAAGGGCATGCCAGGGCGACCCGTAAAGGCAACCGCGCGTTCAGCGCCAGGAGACCGAAATGCCCAAACTGAAGACGAAATCGGGCGCCAAAAAGCGCTTCAAATTCACCGCGAAAGGCAAGATCAAGACCCACCAGGTCGGCAAGCGCCACCGCTTGATCTCGAACTCGCCGGCCCGCACGCGCGATCTGCGCGGCACCGCGGTGCTTTCCGAGTCCGAAACCCGGCGCGTGAAGCGCTGGATGCCCTACGGCGGAGGATTCTGATCCATGTCACGCTCCCCCCGCGCCGTACCGAGCCGCGCCCGCCGCAAGAAGGTCTTCAAGGCCACGAAGGGTTTCTACGGCCGCCGCAAGAACAACATCACCTCCGCCAACGCGGCCGCCGATCGTTCGCTGCAGCACAATTACGTCGGCCGCAAGCTGCGCAAGCGCAATTTCCGCGCGCTCTGGATTCAGCGCATCAACGCCGCCGTCCGCGAACACGGCCTCACCTACAGCCGATTTATGAGCGGGCTCGCCAAGGCCGGCATCGAGATCGACCGCAAGGTGCTCTCGGACCTCGCCATCCACGAGCCCGCCGCCTTCAAGGCTCTGGTGGATCAGGCCAGCAAGTAAGTCGCGCGTCCGGTCGTTCCGCCTTTCCCATCTGTCATGGCCCGCGAATGCGGGCCACCCAGTTGGGGCAGGACGGTGCGGCCGGCGTTTCGCGGTCATTCTATTTCATCGGCAGCATCCATCGGACGTCACCTGGGTGGCCCGCATTCGCGGGCCATGACAAATAAGGTATGGATGAATCACGATGAGCGATATTTCAAAACTGGAATCCGACCTTCTCGCGGCCATCGCCGCGGCGAAAGACGAAGCTGCGCTTGAGGCCATTCGCGTTTCGGCTTTGGGCAAGAAGGGCTCGGTCAGCGAGCTTCTGAAAACGCTGGGCGGCATGTCGCCCGACGCGCGCAAGGCGCAAGGCCCCATCATCAACGCGCTGCGCGACACGGTTGCCGAAGCGATTGCGACGAAGAAGGCCGCGCTGGCTGACGCCGCACTCGATGCGCGCCTTGCCACCGAGCGCGTGGACGTCACGCTGCCGATCCGGCCTGTGCCGCAAGGCACGATCCATCCGGTGAGTCAGGTGTTGGATGAGGTGACGGCGATCTTCGCCGACCTCGGCTTCGCGATTGCCGAAGGCCCGGACATCGAATTCGACGATTACAATTTCACCAAGCTGAACATCCCGCCGGATCATCCCGCGCGGCAGATGCACGATACCTTCTATATGGCCAAGCAGAAGGACGGCTCCAGCCACGTCCTGCGCACGCACACCTCGCCCGTGCAGGTGCGCACCATGCTGAAGCAGAAGCCGCCCATCCGCATCATTTCGCCGGGCCGCACCTATCGCGTGGACAGCGACGCCACGCATTCGCCCATGTTCCACCAATATGAAGGGCTGGTGGTGGACGAAGGCTCCACGCTCGCGAACCTGAAATGGGTGCTGGAGGAATTCTACAAGGCTTTCTTCGAAGTCGATTCCGTCGAACTGCGCGCGCGTCCCTCGTTCTTCCCCTTCACCGAACCGAGCGTGGAATGGGATCTGCGCTGCGACCGTTCCGTTCCCGGCAAGATCACCTTCGGCACCGGCAATGACTGGCTGGAGCTTGCGGGCAGCGGCATGGTCAATCCGCGCGTGCTGGACATGTGCGGCATCGATTCCACCAAATATCAGGGCTTCGCGTTCGGCGGCGGCTTGGACCGCCTTGCCATGCTGAAATATGGCATTCCGGATATCCGTCCGTTCTTCGAATCCGATCTGCGCTGGCTGCGCCATTACGGATTCTCGGCCTTTGACCTTCCGACTCTGGACGGAGGATTGAGCCGATGAAGTTCACGCTCTCCTGGCTGAAAGCCCCGCTCGACACCGATGCGGACGCGAACACCATTGCCGACAAGCTGACCTCCATCGGCCTCGAAGTGGAGTCCGTCGAAGATGCGGGCGGGCGGCTGAAGGATTTCACCGTCGCTTATGTCGTCTCGGCAGAGAAACATCCCAATGCCGACAAGCTGAAGCTCTGCATGGTGGACACCGGCGGCAAAGAACATGTGCAGGTCGTCTGCGGCGCGCCCAACGCGCATGCCGGCATGAAAGCGGTATTCGCCAAACCCGGCACGATCATTCCGGCGACCGGCGCGGAATTGAAGATCGGCACCATCCGCGGCGTGGAATCGCGCGGCATGCTGTGTTCGATCCGCGAATTGCGGCTGGGCGATGAGCATGACGGCATCATCGAGCTTTCCGCCGATGCGGTGTTGGGCGAACCGGCATCGAAAGCGCTGGGCCTGAACGATCCGGTGATCGACGTCTCCATCACGCCCAACCGCGGCGATGCGACGAGCGTCTATGGCATCGCGCGCGACCTCGCCGCCGCCGGACTTGGCCGCCTGCGTGAAGGCGATCTCTCGCCGGTGAAAGGCAAATTCCCCTCACCGATCCAGACCATTCTCGATTTCCCCGAAGGCACGCAGGACGCAGCCCCGATGTTCGCGGGCCGTCTCATTCGCGGCGTGAAGAACGGTCCATCGCCCAAATGGCTGCAGGATTGGTTGAAAGCCGTCGGCCTGCGCCCGATCTCGGCGCTGGTGGACGTCACCAATTTCATCTCCTTCGATCGCGGCCGTCCGCTGCATGTGTTCGACGCGGCGAAGCTGAAAGGCAATCTGCGCGCCCGCTTCGCCAAGGACGGCGAACAGATTCTGGCACTGGACGGCAAGACCTACACGCTGGACAGCGAAATGGTCGTGATCGCGGACGACGAAGCCGCGCGCGGCATCGGCGGCGTGATGGGCGGCGAGGATTCCTCCTGCACCGACGCCACGACCGACGTGTTCATCGAATCCGCGTTATTCGATCCGGTGCGCATCGCGCGCGCGGGGCGCATCCTCGGCATCGTCTCGGATGCGCGCTATCGCTTCGAGCGCGGCGTCGATCCGGAATTTGTGGTGCCGGGTCTGGAGCTCGCCACGAGGATGATTCTGGAATTCTGCGGCGGCGAGCCGGGCGAAGTGGTTGTCGCGGGCGCGCCGCCGGACTGGAAGCGCGAAATCGTGTTCCATCCGGAAACCGTGCTCAAGCTCGGCGGCATGGATGTGCCGGACGATGAGATCGCGCGCATCCTCACCCGCCTCGGCTTCAGCGTCAGCGGCAAGAACCCGATGAAGGTCACGCCGCCAAGCTGGCGCGGCGATATCGTGGGCGAAGCCGATCTGGTCGAAGAGGTCGTGCGCATCCACGGGCTGGACAAGGTGCCGTCTGCGCCGATGGATCGTCCGTCGGTCATCGCGCGGCCCACGCTCACACCGGCGCAAAAGCGCGCGCGCATCGTGCGGCGGACCATCGCCGCGCGCGGCTTCAACGAGACGATCAACTTCACCTTCATTCCGCGCGCCCATGCCAAGCTCTTCGGCGGCGGCGATGAGGAGCGGCAATTGCGCAATCCCATCGCGGCCGATCTGGATGCGATGCGCCCCTCCGTTCTGCCGTCGCTGCTGGCGGCGGCGCAGCGCAACGCCGCGCGCGGGTTCGCGGACATGATGCTGTTCGAGCTTGGCGCGCAATTCGACAGCGGCATGCCGGAGGCCCAGAAAACGGTGGCCGCGGGCATCCGCGTCGGCGGCGCGACGCGAAGCTGGACCAAATCCACCCACGGTGCCGATGTGTTCGACGCCAAGGCCGACATGCTGGCGGCGCTGGAAGCCGCGATGAACGGCCCGATGACCGCGCCGATCAAACAGGGCGCGGCGGCGTGGTATCATCCCGGCCGCTCCGGTACGCTGGCGCTTGGCCCCAAGGTGCTGGGCACTTTCGGCGAAGTGCATCCGAAGATTCTGGCAGCCTTCGATCTGAAAGGCCCGGTGGCCGCATTCGAAGTGTTCATGGAGGCCATCCCCGAATCCAAGGCGAAGTCCAAGGCACGCAGCCCGTTCAACCCGTCGCAATTCCAGCCGGTCGAGCGCGACTTCGCCTTCGTGGTGAATGCTGGCGTGGCCGCCGATGCGATCGTCAAAGCCGCAAGGAGCGCCGAGCGCGATCTGATCGAGCGCGTGGACATCTTCGACGTCTATGAAGGCAAGGGCGTGCCGGAGGACAAGAAGTCGCTCGCCATCTCCGTGCGGCTGCAGCCGAAAGACAAGACGCTAACGGATGCGGAGATCGACACCATCGCCGGCAAGATCGTCGCCGCCGTCGCCAAAGCCACCGGCGGCACTCTGCGGACCTAAGCCGCCAGCGCTTTCTGCAACAGCGACGGCGCGGCGCCCGTCTGCTGGACCAGCTTTTCGAACTCGCTGCGCGCGACCGGATTGGAGCGCTGATGGCGCTCCGCGAAAATGAATTTGTTTTTCAGCGAATGTTCGAGGCCCGTGAATTCCGTCACCCGCACCTTGTAGCCATGCGCTTCCAGAAACAGCCCGCGCAGCACATTGGTCAGTTGCGCGCCGAATTCGCGCCGCTGAATCGGGTGACGCCACAACTGTTGCATCGGGCCTTTCACATGATCCAGCTCCCGCGCCACTTCCGCCTGGCAGCACGGCACCAGCGCCACGAAGCGCGCTTCGTTTTCCAGCGCGAACAAAATCGCTTCGTCCGTCGCCATGTCGCAGGCATGCAGCGCCGTCACCACATCCGCTTTGCCATCGGGCAGCTTGGCGTCCCGGATGGCGCTTTCGATGAAATGCATCCGGTCAAAACCACTCTCGGCGGCGATCTTCTGCGATGTTGCGATCAGATCGTGCCGGGCTTCGACGCCATACACGGTTCCGCGCCCTTCCTTGGCGAAGAACAGATCGTAGAGAATGAAGCCCAGATAGGATTTTCCCGCGCCCAGATCGGCCAGCGCCGGTTGTTCCTTCTCCTTGAAGGCCCAATCCAGCGCGGGGCGGATCAGGTTGGCCAGATGCAGCACCTGCTTCAGCTTGCGCCGCGAATCCGCGTTCAGCCCGCCATTGTGGGTGAGGATGTGCAGCGCCTTGAGCAACGGTATCGATTGTCCCGGCCAAAGCTCGGCCAGTGGGTCGGATTTGTCGGGTTTTGTGCGATTTTTGGGCATGCCGGGCGGACCCTAGACCGGCGCGCACGGCGCGGCTATACGCCTGCGCTCCGATGACAGACCTGACCAAAATCCGCAATTTCTCCATCGTGGCGCATATCGACCACGGCAAGTCCACGCTGGCCGACCGCCTGATCCAGGTGACCGGCGCGCTGACCAGCCGCGAGATGAAGGACCAGATCCTGGACTCGATGGATATCGAGCGCGAACGCGGCATCACCATCAAGGCGCAGACCGTGCGCCTCGAATACAAGGCCAAGGACGGCCAGACCTACACGCTGAACCTGATGGATACGCCGGGCCATGTGGACTTCGGCTATGAAGTGTCGCGTTGTCTCGCCGCCTGCGAAGGCGCGCTGCTGGTGGTGGATGCGAGCCAGGGCGTGGAAGCGCAGACGCTGGCCAATGTCTATCAGGCCATCGACGCCAATCTCGAAATCGTGCCGGTGCTGAACAAGATCGACCTGCCCGCCGCCGAACCGGAGCGCGTGAAGCAGCAGATCGAGGATGTGATCGGCATCGACGCCAGCGACGCCATCGAGATTTCCGCCAAGACGGGCCTGAACATCGACGGCGTTCTGGAAGCGGTGGTCACGCGCCTGCCCGCGCCGAAGGGCGACATCCACGCACCGCTGAAAGCCCTGCTGATCGATTCCTATTACGACACCTATCTGGGCGTTGTCGTTCTGGTGCGCATCATCGACGGCGAACTGAAGAAGGGCCAGAAGATCCGCATGATGGCGGCCGACGCCGTCTATCAGGTGGAGCAGATGGGTGTGTTCACGCCGAAGAAGGTGGGCGTCGACAAACTTGGCCCCGGCGAAGTCGGCTACATCACCGCGCAGATCAAGGAAGTGGCCGACACGCAGGTCGGCGACACCATCACCGACGAACGCAAAGGCACCGAAACACCGCTGCCGGGATTCAAACCGGCGCAGCAGGTGGTATTCTGTGGCCTTTTCCCGGTCGATGCCGCGCAGTTCGAAGACCTGCGCAACGCGCTTGGCCGCCTGCATCTGAACGACGCCAGCTTCACTTATGAGATGGAAACCAGCGCGGCGCTGGGGTTCGGATTCCGCTGCGGCTTCCTCGGCCTGCTGCATCTGGAGATCATCCAGGAGCGGCTGGAACGCGAGTTCAACATCGATCTCATCGCCACCGCGCCCAGCGTGATCTATCGCCTGCATATGAACGACGGCTCGATGAAGGAGTTGCACAACCCGGCTGACATGCCGGACGTCACGCGCATCGCCTTCATCGAAGAGCCGTGGATCAAGGCGACGATTCTGGTGCCGGACGAATATCTCGGCGCCGTGCTGAAGCTGTGCGAAGACCGCCGTGGGCGTCAGGTGGAACTCACCTATGCCGGCAACCGCGCGATGGTTATCTACATGCTGCCGCTCAACGAAGTGGTGTTCGATTTCTACGACCGCCTGAAATCGGTGAGCCGCGGTTACGCCAGCTTCGATTATCACATTGAGGAATATGAAGAGGGCGACCTGGTGAAGATGTCGATCCTCGTCAACGACGATCCGGTCGATGCGCTCTCCATGATCGTGAACCGCCAGCGCGCCGAAGGCCGCGGCCGTGCGATGTGCGAAAAGCTGAAAGAACTGATCCCGCGCCATCTGTTCAAGATTCCGATTCAGGCAGCCATCGGTGGCAAGGTGATCGCGCGCGAAACCCTTTCGGCGCTGCGCAAGGACGTGACGGCGAAATGCTATGGCGGCGACATCTCCCGCAAGCGCAAGCTCCTCGACAAGCAGAAAGAGGGCAAGAAGAAGATGCGCCAGTTCGGCAAGGTGGAAATCCCGCAGGAAGCCTTCATCGCCGCGCTGAAGATGGATCAGGATTAACGTTTCCGCGCTGTTTTGTGCTATGATCTGCGCATGCCGCGCGATGACGCCGTTCGTCTTTGGGAGCAGGCAGAGCCCGAACTTCGGGCCCGCGGTGTGACTTCGCTCGCGCTGTTCGGCTCGACCGCACGAGGAAAGGCAACACAGGATAGCGACGTGGCGGGAAATTGCAGATTTCGGAAATGTGCTGCGCCATAGCTATGAAGGCGTACACGACCCGGTTCTCTGGGCTACCATTCAGCGCGATTTACCGCCTCTTCTTGTGGCCATCCACTAGCTTCTTCACGATCCGGACACAGCATGACCGAACTCGATCTTCTCAATCTTGCACGCTCCGCAACGGAGAATGAGATCAGCCTGTTTGCGCAGGTCATTACCATCAATTTCGCGATGGTAGTTGGCATCTACTATTTCCTGCACGGTGCGCGCACAGCCATGAAGATATTCGCTTTCGCTGTGTATCTGATCGGCATGCTGCTTTTTCTGGGCCAGATGCTGATGGAAACGAGCCTGAAGGCAGAGGTGCTCATCGCCATGAGAGCGTTGCCCCACCCTTCCGCTGTCACGCAGGATTATGTCGGCCTCAGCGGCACATGGCTTGCGCATGCGACAAGCCTCTTGTTCAACGGCGCCTTCTGGCTGCTGTGCATCGGGATCGGCTATCTCACCTTCTTCTGGGACAAGGGCGGCGCGGAAACATGAATGCGTTGACGGGAAACTGGCTGTTCTGGGCGGTGCTGTCGGCGATCTTCGCGGCACTCACCGCCATCTTCGCGAAGGTCGGCGTGGCGGAGATCAACTCCAATTTCGCCACCTTCATCCGCACGCTGGTGGTGATCGCCGCACTTGCCGGCATTCTGAGCTTCACCGGCGGATGGCAGGCGCCCGGCACGATCACCGTGCGCACCTATGTTTTTCTCCTGCTGTCGGGTCTGGGCACCGGCGCATCCTGGCTGTGTTATTTTCACGCGCTGAAGCTGGGCGAAGCGGCAAGGGTCGCGCCAATCGACAAGCTTTCGGTGGTGATGGTCGCGATCTTCGGGGTGGCCTTTCTGGGCGAACGGCTATCGCTTGTGAATTGGGCCGGCGTGGCGTTGATCGCAGCGGGGGCGGTGCTGGTGGCGTTGTCGTGAGCGGAACGGTTGCCCTGATAGACTATGGCTCCGGCAATCTGCGCTCGGCGGAGAAGGCGCTGGCGCGCGTGGCGGCGGAAAATTCCACCGGGCAGACGATCGTCGTGACGTCGGAATCCGGTGTCGTCGCCGAAGCCGAACGTATCGTGCTGCCGGGTGTCGGCGCGTTCGGCGATTGCATGAAGGGCCTGCATGCCCTCCCCGGCATGATCGACGCGCTGAACGATGCGGTTCTGAAGCGCGGAACACCGTTCCTCGGAATCTGCGTCGGCATGCAATTGCTGGCCGATATCGGGCGCGAGTTCGGCGATCACGCAGGGCTTGGCTGGATCGGCGGCGAGGTGGTGAAGATCGCGCCGCGCGATCCTGCGCTCAAGATTCCGCATATGGGCTGGAACGAATTGAAGATCGGACGCGCGCATCCGCTGCTTGCAAATATTCCGCCGCATGGCCACGCCTATTTCGTGCACTCCTATCAGTTCCGCGCGAAGAACCCGGCGCATGTTCTGGCGACCACCGATTACGGCGAAACGCTCACGGCCATGATCGGGCGCGACAACATCGCCGGCACGCAATTCCATCCGGAGAAGAGTCAGGCCGTCGGCCTTGCGCTTCTTGGCAATTTCCTGAAGTGGCGTCCATGATCCTGTTTCCGGCCATCGATCTGAAAGACGGTCATTGCGTGCGGCTGCGGCGCGGCGCGATGGAATCGGCGACGGTGTTCAATGCCGACCCCGCCGCGCAGGCGAAGGAATTTGCCGACGCCGGTTTCGCGTGGCTGCATTGCGTGGACCTCAACGGCGCGTTCGACGGGCGCTCCACCAATGCGGCCGCGATAAAAGCGATCCGGGCAGCGATCGCGCTGCCCATCCAGCTCGGCGGCGGCATCCGCGACATGGCCGGGATCGAAGGCTGGCTCGCGGCGGGGATCAGCCGCGTGATCCTCGGCACCGCGGCGCTGAAAAATCCGGCGCTGGTGAAAGAGGCCGCGCGCGCTTATCCGGGCAGGATCGCGGTCGGCATCGATGCGCGGGACGGCAAGGTGGCGGTTGAAGGCTGGGCCGAGACATCGGAACTCGACGCCGCCGATCTCGCCCGCCGGTTCGAGGACGGAGGCGTTGCCGCCATCATCTTCACCGACATCGCCCGGGACGGGATGCTTCAGGGGGTCAATGCCGCAGCAACCGCCGCCCTGGCCCGTGCCGTGCGGATACCCGTGATCGCGTCCGGCGGCGTTGCGGGAATCGACGATATTGCGGCGCTGAAAGCGACCGGCGAGCCCAACATCTTGGGGGTCATCATCGGCCGCGCGCTGTATGACGGGCGCATCGACCCGAAAGCGGCGCTCGCTCTCGCCGCCAGCGGCTAACCATTTGAAAAATCAGAATTAACGCGAACGAATCGAAGGGTTTATCCGGCCCTGTTCAGACGCCGGATGACATCGTCGAGCTGCTCCAGCGTGCGATATTCCACCCGCACCTCGCCGCCCTTCTTTCCCTTATCCAGGATCTGAACTTTCAATCCCAGCACATTGGAAACACTGGCTTCCAGCGCCCGCGTGTCGGCGTCCTTCTCGCGCGGGCCGGACGGTTTCCCAGATTTGGTGTGCGAACGCTGTTCGGCCTGGCGGACATTCAGCGCGTTTTCCACGATGGCTTTCGCCCGCGCCTCGGCGTCCGGCGCGCCGATCAGGGTGCGGGCGTGGCCGGCGGTCAGCCGCCCGTCGCGCAGCATCGCCTTCACCGACTCCGGCAGCTTCAAGAGCCGCAGCGTGTTGGCGACATGGGGACGGGACTTGCCCACCTCCTGCGCCACCCGGTCCTGGGTGTAGCCGAAGCGGTCCATCAGTTCGTGATAGGCCGCCGCCTCCTCGATGGCGTTCAGGTCTTCGCGCTGGACGTTCTCGATGATGGCGAGTTCGAGCGATTCCCCGTCCGACATTTCGCGGATGACGACCGGCACATCGTGCAGCTTGGCAATCTGCGACGCGCGCCAGCGGCGTTCGCCGGCGACGATCTCATAGGCATTCGTCTCGCCCGCGATGGGCCGCACCAGGATCGGCTGCAGCACGCCCTTCTCGCGGATCGAGTTCGCCAGATCCTGCAGTTCTTCCTGCACGAAAGTTTTGCGCGGCTGAAAGCGGTTCGGTTTCAGGAACGCCACCGGCAAGGTGCGCGGATGTTTTCCGCCCGCCGCTTCCGCGGCCTTCGGCGCCACCGGCACATCGTCGCCGATCAGGGCGGAAAGCCCGCGGCCCAAACCATGCCTGCGATGTTCTTCGGCCATCTTCACTGCCTCCGCGCTCATGCCGCGATCCTTGCGCGTTCGCGCTGAATGAGTTCGCCCGCCAGTTTGATGTAAGCCTGCGAGCCCGGACATCTCAGATCGTAAACTAGCGCCGGAAGCCCATGAGACGGGGCTTCGGAGATGCGCACATTGCGCGGGATCACGGTGCGATAAACCTTGTCGCCCAGATGTTCGCGCACATCGGCGGCGACCTGATCGGACAAATTGTTCCGCTTGTCGAACATCGTCAGGATGATGCCCTGAATTTCCAGCGAAGGATTCAGCGCGCCGCGCACGCGCTCGATGGTCTTGAGCAACTGGCTCAAACCTTCCAGCGCGAAGAACTCGCATTGCAGCGGAACGACCACCGCATCGGCCGCGGCCATCGCGTTCACGGTGAGCAGGGTGAGCGACGGCGGGCAATCGATCAGCACATAGGAGAACTCCGATGCTCCGTGTACGGAATAATGCGCGATCGCATCCTTCAGGCGATAGTTGCGGCGGTCGATATCGATCAGCTCCAGCTCCGCGCCGGAAAGGTCCACCGTCGCCGGCACGATGGACAGGCGCGGAATCTTCGTCGGCACCACGGCCTCTTCGATATGGGCCTCGCCCATCAGCACGTCATAGGTGGAAAGCTTGCGGTCGGCCTGCGGGATGCCCAAGCCGGTGGAGGCGTTGCCCTGCGGGTCCAGGTCGATCACCAGCGTGGGCTCGCCCACCGCGGCCAGTGCCGTGCCCAGATTGATGGCCGTGGTGGTCTTGCCCACCCCGCCCTTCTGGTTGGCGACGACCAGCACGCGCGGGCGCTTCGGCACCCTATCGGCGGCGGGTTTGATATCTGGCAGCGACATGTTCGATGTCCCGGATTTCGAGAATGGCTCCGCTCGGGTCTGTCAGGCTTTCGTGCCGGACAGCGTTCAGTTTCCAAGATGTACGGGCTTCGGTCAATTCAGCCGCTACATTTTGGCCTTTGAGAAACAGGTTTATGGTGCGCGGCCCCTGAAAAGGCCGTGCATAACCCAGCAATCGGGTCAGCGGGGCGCAAGCCCGCGCGGTTACCAGATCGAACGGCTCCGGCCTCGCCTTCTCCATCCGCGCATTGCGGACCTCGACAGCGATCTGCATCCGCTCGGCGGCGGCGATCAGGAAGGCGCATTTCTTGGCGATGGATTCGTAGAGCACGGTCTTGAAGCCCGGCCGTTCGCGCAGCAGCACGGCCAGAACCAGGCCGGGAAATCCCGCGCCGCTGCCCAGATCGACGAGACTGCTTGCGGAGTCCGGCACGAAACGGATGAGTTGCGCGGAATCCCAGACATGGCGGCGCCAAACGTCTTCGAGCGAGTTCTTTGAGACGAGGTTGTGGCGCGCATTCCAATCGTTGAGCAAGCCGACATAGGCTTTGAGCCGCGCCAGTGTTTCATGTGAAACACCGGTGGCCCTGGCGAACGCCTCCGGCCCGAACTCAGGCACGCTTCTTCTCGCGCGCCAGCCCGCGCATATGCGCCAGCACCAGCGTCAGCGCCGCCGGGGTCACGCCGTCGATGCGCGATGCTTGGCCCAGCGTCGCCGGGCGGATCGCTTCCAGCTTGAGCCGGGCTTCGGTCGAAAGCCCGATGATCGCCGCATAGTCGAGATCGGCGGGCAGGGCGCGGGACTCATCGCGCCGGAAGGCAATGATGTCGGCCTCCTGCCGGTCCAGATAACCGGCGTAATGGGCATCGATCTCAAGCTGCTCCACGATTTCCGGCATGAAGTCCCTCAACTCTGGCCAGATGGCGGCGAGGGTGGAGAATTCCACGCCCGGCAGGCTGAGCAGATCATTGGCCGAACGCCGGACGCCGTCCTGGCGGACGGTCATGCCGCGATCTGCGGCTTCCTTGGGCGTCAGATTGAGCATCGCCATGCGGGCGCGGGCATCGGTTAGGCGAGAGAGCTTTTCGGCAAAGAGGCTCGACCGCTCGGCTCCAACGCAACCGAGACTTTCACCAATCCGGGTGAGGCGCTGGTCGGCATTGTCGGCGCGCAGGGTGAGGCGATATTCAGCGCGGCTGGTGAACATGCGATAGGGCTCTGTGACGCCCTTGGTCACCAGATCGTCGATCATCACCCCGATATAGGCAGAAGATCGGTCGAGGATCGCAGGATCGGCACCGCCGGCCGCGCGCGCGGCATTCAACCCCGCCATCAGGCCCTGCGCTGCCGCTTCCTCGTATCCCGTGGTGCCGTTGATCTGCCCGGCGAGGTAGAGCCCCGGCACGGCCTTGGTTTCAAGCGTCGGCTTCAGCTCGCGCGGGTCCACATAATCATACTCGATGGCATAGCCGGGACGGACAAAACGGACATCCTCAAGCCCGGGAATGGTGCGGACGAGGGCGTCCTGCACCTCCTCCGGCAAAGACGTCGAGATGCCGTTCGGATAGACGGTATCGTCGTCCAGACCTTCGGGCTCCAGAAAGATTTGATGGCTGTCGCGGGCCGCGAAGCGCACGACCTTGTCCTCGATTGAGGGACAATAGCGCGGGCCGGTGGATTCGATCTGGCCGGAATACATCGGGGCCCGGTCGAGATTGGCACGGATGATCGCGTGGGTGTCGCGGGTCGTCCGGGTGATGTGGCAGGGGATCTGGGGCGCGGTGATCTTGGCCGTCAGGGATGAGAAGGGGACCGGCGGGTCATCGCCATGCTGCACTTCGAGACCATCCCAATGGATCGTTCTGCCGTCGAGGCGGGGCGGGGTGCCTGTCTTGAGGCGGCCCATTCGAAGTCCAAGACCATAGAGAGCCTTGGACAGTCCGATGCTCGGCGCCTCGCCGACCCGGCCCGCCGGAATCTTCTTTTCCCCGATATGGATCAGGCCGCGCAGAAAAGTGCCGGTGGTTAGGACCACGGCACGGCAGCGGATCGTTTCGCCGGTAGCGGTCGTGACGCCCGTGACCTGCCCGTCTTTCAGAACCAGGTTTTCCGCGGCTGCTTCCTGAATCTCCAGATGCGCGGTTTCCGCCAGAGCGGCTTGCATCGCCTGACGATAAAGCTTGCGGTCAGCCTGCGCGCGCGGGCCGCGGACGGCGGCGCCCTTGCGCCGGTTGAGCAGCCGGAACTGGATTCCCGCCGCATCGGCCACCCGGCCCATGACCCCATCAAGCGCATCGATCTCGCGAACAAGATGGCCCTTGCCCAGTCCCCCGATGGCCGGATTGCAGGACATTTCGCCAATGGTCGCGATCTTGTGCGTAAGCAGGAGCGTCCGGGCGCCAAAGCGCGCGGATGCCGCTGCCGCTTCGCAGCCCGCATGCCCCCCGCCGATGACGATGACGTCGTAGCTCATGGCCGGGTGCATAGGGCAGGCGGGGGAAAAGCGCCAGATGTTTCACATGAAACACTCCCTACTTGCCGATGCAGAACTCGCGAAACACGACGTCGAGAATATCCTCCACATCGACCCTGCCTGTGATGCGGCCCAGAGAACGAAGCGCTAACCGCAAATCCTCGCCCAAAAGTTCCCTGTCCGGAACCTTTTGGGACCGTTCCAGCGCCGCCACCGTGTCTTCCAGATGAGCGCGGTGCCGCGCACGGGTGAGGGGTATGTTATTCTCCTTTAAATTCAATATCTTGCCGGACAATTCGGCAATCTTGGCGAGGAGGTCCGGGATTCCGGCGCCGGTTTTCGCGGAGATCGGGATGCCGCCCAGGCGCGGCGCACCGATGTCCATCTTGTTCCAGACCACCAGATCGAGAATTTCCCCAACATCGGACGGAAGACCAGCAATCGGCTCCGGATCGCTGGCGTCGACGAGCAGGAGCGCGATATCGGCACTTCTGGCGCGTTCGATCGCCCGGCGCACGCCTTCTTGTTCGATGGGGTCCTCGGATTCGCGAAGGCCCGCCGTGTCGGATATGATGACGGGATAGCCTCCGAGATCGAGGCGCACTTCGATCACGTCCCGTGTCGTGCCGGCGATTTCCGACACAATGGCGACATCGCGCTGGGCGAGGGCATTCAGCAAAGAACTCTTACCGCTGTTCGGTTTTCCGAACACCGTTAGGTTTATGCCATCGCGAAGAATCTCGCCGCGCCGATGATCGTCCAAATGGGCGCGGATTTCCGCGAGAAGGCTGGCCACAATCTCCCGAACGGTGTTCGGAACATCCTCCGGCACCTCTTCATCGGGGAAGTCCAGAACGGCTTCCGTCAATGCAACGGCCCGGATCAGGCGTTCACGCCATCCTTCATAAAGCGCCGCTAGCGCGCCCTCATATTGGTCGAAGGCCTGCCTTCGCTGGGCCTCGGTCTGGGCGTCGATCAGATCAGCCAGTGCTTCAGCCTGGGTGAGATCGAGCTTGCCGTTCTCCACCGCGCGGCGCGTGAACTCGCCTGCTTCGGCAGGCCGCAATCCCTCGACGGCCGCGAGCGCGGCAAGCATCGCATCCACAATCGCGCGGCCGCCATGCACATGAAATTCGGCGATGTCCTCGCCCGAAAAACTCGCCGGGGCTTCGAACCACAGCAGCAATCCGCGGTCGACGATCTCGCCGCGCCCATCGCGGAAAGCCTTTAAAACCGCCTGTTTCGGTGCAGGCGGTGCATCGCCCGTCAACCGCATGACCGCACGTTTCGCATCCGGTCCCGATACGCGGATCACGGCGATACCGGCCCGTCCCGGCGCCGTCGAAGGCGCGAAGATCGTATCCTGCGGCATCGTCAGCGCTTGGGCGCGTCCTTCTTGCCTGCTGTTCTGGACGCCGCATCCCACATGAATTTCTGAAACTGTTCGAAGGCCTGTCCGCCCAGCGGCATCCAGGCTTTCATCATGGCTTCCGGATCGGAGGTGTCGATGGCGGCTTTCATCCGCCGCTCCATCTCCGCCACCATCTTTTCCTGAAGCTGCGAGACGTCCGGCAGACCCATGAATCGGCGGGCTTCTTCGGGCGTCATGTCGATTTCGACGTGGACCTTCATGCTTTGACCATAGCTCCGGTTCGTGCTTGGAAGCGCGGCTTTCCCCGCGCTAGGAAGCTACGCGCCAGCCCATCCGGCAACAACACGCATTTCAGGACCAGGAACATCATGAGCCGCAACCAGCTCGACCAGGAAACCAGCCCCTATCTTCTGCAGCACAAGGACAACCCCGTGCACTGGCGCGCCTGGAATCGCGATGCGCTGGACGAGGCGGAAAGCTCGGGCAAGCCGATCCTGCTGTCGATCGGCTACACCGCCTGCCACTGGTGCCATGTGATGAACCACGAAAGCTTCTCGGACGCCGAGATCGCGGGCGTGATCAACGAGAACTTCATTCCAATCAAGGTGGATCGCGAAGAGCGCCCGGACATCGACCAGATCTATCAGACGGCAGCGAGCGTTTCCGGTGTGCAGGGCGGCTGGCCGCTGACGGCCTTCCTCACGCCCACGGGCGAGCCTTTCATGATCGGCACCTATTTTCAACCGGGACAGTTCAAGGCCCTTCTCGGCCAGATCCTGGAACTCCAACAGGACGATGGCGGCAAGATCGCCGAGCACACCGCAAACGTGAATGCCGCGCTCCTCAACCTATGGGGCCGCGATCTGCGCGGACCCATGAGCGATCAGCCTCTCGATGCCGCGGCGCTTCGCATCGGGCAGCGATATGACATTTTCTACGGCGGCATGACGGGCCAGCCGAAATTCCCGAACTTCGCCCATATTGAGGTCTTGCTGCGCACCTTCCTGCGCACCGGCGTTTCGCAATTCAATACGCTGGTCAACATCACGCTCGGCGCGATCTCGATGGGTGGAATCTACGACCACATCGGCGGCGGCATTCATCGCTATGCCACGGACGAGCGCTGGCTCATCCCGCATTTCGAAAAGATGCTGACCGACAACGCACTTTTTGTGAATGCGCTTCTGCTGTCATGGCAGTACGACCGCAACCCGCTGTTCCAGGTGCGCATCGAGGAAACGATCGCCTGGGTTTTGCGCGAGATGAGAGTCGAAGACGGTTTCGCCACCAGTCTCGATGCCGACACCGACGGCGAGGAAGGCCGCTATTATGTCTGGTCGGAAGCGGAGATCGACGCCGCGCTGGCCGGCACCGCATCGCAGCGCTTCAAGCAGGTCTATAACGTCGCCGCCAATGGCCTGCACCAGGGCCTCAACATCCTGAACCGTATCGGCCCGCAATCCCTCTTTCTGATGAATCAGGCGGACGAACAGCTTTTCGCCAAGCAGCGCGAAATGCTTCTGGCGGTGCGCAACCGCCGTACGCCGCCGCAGCGCGACGACAAGGTGCTGGCGGACGCCAACGGCATGATGATCGCCGCACTCGCGCGCGCCGGCGCGGCCTTCCGCCATCCGGCGTGGACAGCAACCGCCATCAAGGCTTTCGCGTTTGTCGAGAAGGCGCTCGGCGACGGCGACCGGCTCTCGCATTCCTGGCGCAACGGCAAGCGCAGCAAGGAAGGCTTCTCCGACGATTACGCGCATATGATCAACGCGGCGCTCGCGCTTTGGGAAACCAGCGGCGACAAGCGTTATCTCCGGCGCGCGCAAGCCTGGACCCACACACTCAACGAGCATTACTGGGACATACAGAACGGCGGCTATTTCAGCACCGCCGACGATGCCGATCCGCTGATCACTCGCCCGCGCCCGGTGTTCGACAACGCCATGCCCTGCGCGAACGGCCTGATGCCGGGCCTTCTGGCCAAGCTCTTCCTCGCCACGATGGATCAGCAATACCGCGCGCGCAGCAATGCGGCGATCGAGGCGTTCTCCGGCGAGATGGGCCGCGCCTACATCTCGATGCCGAGCTATCTCAACAGCCTCGATACGATGGTGCAGACCCTGCAGATCGTGATCGTGGGGCCGTTCGACAATTCCAAGACGCAGGAGTTGGTCAACGCCGTCCTCGGTCGCAGCCTGCCGGCTGGCACGATGATGGTGGTCGATCCCGGCGAGAAGCTTCCCGAGGGGCATCCCGCAACCGGCAAAACCATGCAGGGCGGCGTTCCCACCGCCTATGTTTGCTATCGCATGGCCTGCGCGGAGCCCATCACCAATCCGGTGACATTGTCGCAGGCGCTGCAGATGCCGTTCCGTATCGCGATGCCCGCGCAGCAGCCCATGCCCGCACCGATGGGACAAGCATAGACCCTCGGCGGCAAGAACCGTTAAACTTGGAGAACATCACCACCCGATAAAGAAGAGGACAGGACGATGGCGGGCGAAGACATCACGATCAAAACGGCAGATGGCGCAATGGGCGGCTATCTGGCGAAGCCCGCTTCCGGCCGCGGCCCGGGGCTTGTCGTCATTCAGGAGATCTTCGGCGTCAACAAGGTGATGCGCGATCTGGTGGACGGCTTCGCCGCGCGCGGCTATTTCGCGCTTTGCCCGGATCTGTTCTGGCGCATCCAGCCCGGCGTGCAACTCACCGACAAAACCGATGCCGAATGGAAGCAGGCTTTTGACCTGATGAACAAATTCGATGCGGGCAAAGGCATCGAAGACATTCAGGCGACGATCGGCACCCTGCGCGCCACCGACGGCTGCACCGGCAAGGTGGGCGCGGTGGGTTATTGCCTCGGCGGGCAGCTTGCCTATCTCACCGCGACGCGCACCGACATCGATGCCGCGGTCGGCTATTACGGCGTGAATATCCAGAATCTTCTGGGCGAAGCGGGGAACATCAAGAAGCCCCTGATGCTGCACATCGCGGCCAAGGACGAGTTCACGCCGCCCGACGCGCAGAAGAAGATCGAGGACGGGCTGAAGGACAATCCGCACGTCACGCCGCATGTCTATCCGCAAATGGATCATGCCTTCGCGCGGGTGGGCGGCGCGCATTACGATCACGCCAATGCCGAGCTGGCCAATGGACGCACTGCCACGTTCTTCCGCCAGCATCTGAGTTAAGCGCGCGTTAGCGGTCGCGCCTTAATTTCACCCCGGTTTGCGGCTTGAAAAGCGCCGGCGATCCCGGTGGCCACGGCGTCTTGAGCGAACGTATCGAACCTGAATTCGACGATCCCCGATTGCCGGAGCCGGCCGCGGAGGAGCGCGTGAACGCCGCGCGGCAAGCCACCGGCTACAACATCGCCGACGGCGCCATGCGCCTGCGCAAGACATTGTTCGGTTGGATCTCCCGCCACGAGCACTCGCTCAGCGCCGTCTCGATGATCGGCGGCTTCGCCTTCGACAACTATTTTTACCGCCGGATCGACCTGCCCAACACGCAGGCGCTGTTCATCGGCTATCTCGCCGTGGCAGGCGTGGCGATCATCCTGCTGCACGCCCTGGCCGCGCGCGCGGCTGCCGGCAAGCCCATGCCGCGCTGGCATTCCGTCCTGCCGATGGCGACGCAATTTACCCTAGGCGCGTTGTGGAGCGGATTTCTCGTTTTCTATTCGCGCAGCGCGGTGCTGACCGAATCCTGGCCGTTCCTGCTGCTGCTGATCGCGATCTTCCTCGGCAACGAGATCTTCAAGAAATACCATTCGCAACTTGTCTTCACCTCCATCCTCTACGCCTTCGCGCTGTTCTCCTATTTCATCGTGACGGTGCCGCTCTTCACGCACACCGTGGGGCCCTTCACCTTCCTCATCAGCGCGTTGCTGGCGTTTGTGGTGTTCATCCTGTTCCTGAACATCGTGCGCTGGGTGGGGCAGGAGCAATGGCGCAGCGCGCGATTGCAGGTGATGGCGGGCTCGGCGCTGGTCTATGCGACGCTCACCGCGTTCTATTTCACCGGCGCGCTGCCGCCGCTGCCCATCGCGTTGGTGGACAAGGGTGTCTTTCATTTCGCCAAGCGCGCCGGTGACGTTTATCAGGCGCAGGCGGAAGTCGTGCCGGAGGATTGGAAGCAGCGCCTCTTGGGCCTGCCGCCGACGATCCATATTGCGCCGGGGCAGCCGGTGTACGTTTACAGCGCGGTGTTCGCGCCGATCGAACTGTCTACCCGCATCACCCATCGCTGGCGGCATTTCAATCGCATCCGCCACAAATGGCAGACGATCTCCAACGTCTCCTTCACCATTCATGGCGGGCGCGACGGCGGCTACCGCAACTACACGATTCAGCACAAGGTCTGGGGCGGGGACTGGCGCGTGGACGTGCGCAACGCCGATGGCCGCATCATCGGGCGCATTCCGTTCCATGTGGAGGAGGTGGCCAGGCCCGTGGCCACCGTGCCCGTCACTTTGCGCTAGCGCCCGCCAGCGGCCGCACATCCTCCACCAAATGCACCAGCACCCTGCCGGGTTCTTCGATCTGCATCATGTGCGCGGAATGCTCGAACCAGACGAGCTTCTTCACCGGCGCATGCACATGCGCAAACCAGGCCGCCGTGACTTTCGCCGAGACCGTTTCGTCGTGGCGCCCGTTGAAGATGATGATCGGGCATTTGAAATCGGTGACGTGGCTGTAGTCAAAGGTGCTGAATGTCGGCAGAAGATGACTCAGCGAGAGCAGGGAGCCTTTGTCGATCGCGGCCAGATCGGCATCCGTGTAATCGGGCGAAAGCTCCGTCGCGCGATAGTAATAGGCATAGGAATCGCGGTTCCAGCTCAGCCCGCCATATTTCACCGACCATTTGCGCTCGATGTTGATCTTGTCGAACGTCACCGGCCCGCCGGGATAGGGCGCGATGCCTTCCAGTTCCTTCACCGCCTTGGTGTCATGCGCCGCGCGCGCCGCCGCCAGCGCGGCTTCATAGCTGTCGCGCTCGCTCGCCTGCATGTCGATCATCTGGCCCATGCCGATATAGGCGTAGAGCCATTCGGGATGGTTGTGCGCCAGCGTGATGCCCAGCAGCGATCCCCAGCTATGGCCCAGAACGAAAATCTTCTTCTTGTGATAGGTCTTGCGCAGATACTGAACGAGGTCTTCGGTGTCCTTCTCCATGCGCGCCGCCGTCAGCGTGGGCGCGATTTTCTTCGGATCGTTCGCGTTGTAGGTCTTGCCCGCGCCGCGCTGATCCCATTGCACGACAGTGAAGTAATCCTCCCACGGATTCTGGAAGGTCCAGCTCGTCGGCATTTCCGGCGCGGCCGGGCCGCCATGCAGGAAGAGAAGAATCGGATTGTCGCGATCGCGGCCGCGAATGGTGATCCACTGCTTGATGCCACCGAGGGCGATCTCTTTCTGCTCGTCGATACCGTTCTTCGTCACCACCTTTTGCAGATCGGCAATGATCTTGCGGGCGCGATCCTGCGTGAAGGGCGGGCTGGAATCGGCATGAGCGCAAAGCGGAAAAAGAAGCAGGGTGGCGGCGGCAAGGCTTTTGCGCATGAGAGGTTCCGGCGTGTCGGGCTTCGGCTCCTAGCACATAAGCGCTACTGTGACCCATCGCGATAAGGCGCAGCCATGCGCGAAACTGGCGTCTGCGTTGCAATAGGTGTGATGGAGGTGTGATGACAGGCGGGATGGCAAGGAGAAGACCATGAAGGCGATCCGAATTCATGAAACCGGCGGACCCGATGTCCTGCGCTATGAAGACGTGGAACTTCCGCCGCCCGGCAAGAACGAAGTCCGCGTCCGGCACACGGCGGTCGGCGTCAATTTCATCGACACCTATCACCGCTCCGGCCTCTACAAGCTGCCGCTGCCCACCGGTATCGGCGGCGAGGCGGCAGGCACCGTGGAGGCACTGGGCGATGGCGTGACCACGCTCAAACCGGGCGATCGTGTGGCCTATGCCGGCACCCTCGGCGCCTATGCCGAAGCCAACAATGTTCCCGCCGACAGGCTGGTGAAGATCCCGCAAGGCGTTTCGGACGAAGTCGCCGCGGCGGCGCTGCTCAAGGGCATGACGGTGCAATATCTGCTCAAGCGCACATTCGCCGTGCAGCGTGGCCAGACGATTCTGTTTCATGCCGCCGCCGGCGGCGTGGGCCTGATCTTCGGCCAATGGGCCAAACATCTGGGCACCATCACCATCGGCACCGTGGGATCGGACGACAAGATCGCGCTGGCGCAAAGCCACGGCTACGACCACGTCCTCAATCTCTCCAAAGAGGATTGGGTGAAGCGCGTGCGCGAACTGACGAAAGGCGAGGGCGTGCCGGTCGTCTATGACGGCGTCGGCAAGGCGACGTGGGACGGCTCGCTCGATTGCCTCGCGGTGCGCGGCATGATGGTGAGCTTCGGCAATTCCAGCGGCGCCGTGCCGCCCTTCGCGCCGGGGATTCTTTCGACGAAAGGCTCGCTCTATGTCACGCGGCCAACACTCGCCAGCTACACACGCACCCCAGAAGAGTTGCAGGAAACGGCAAACGATCTTTTCGCCGTCATCGCGTCCGGTGCGGTGAAGATCGAGATCAATCAGCGCTTCAAGCTCAGCGAAGCCGCCAAGGCGCACGAAGCCTTGCAATCGCGCAAGACGACCGGCGCGACCATCCTGTTACCTTAAAGTGCTTCTGCTCACCCAAAGCTGTCATTGCCCGGCTTGTCCGGACAACCCATTTTTCTTTTCAAAAAGAAATTTGGTCGCCCGCATAAAGCGGGCGATGACGATTTGGGGTATTGTATACGAACTATTCCGCAGCAATCGGCGAAGATTTGTCTTCGCGCAGATAGATCGAACGCTTCGGGCGCGCCATCACGCGCTGCACCATCGGCACGAAGGCTTCCAGCGGCATGGTGTCGTAATTGGGATCGAAGGCGTTCTGGTCGTGGCGCGCGCAGAACATCGCGGTCTTCTCGAAACAGGGATGGCCGCGGAACTGGTCGCGCATGTTCCGGTCCAGCCCCAGATAGTGGAAGAAGTAATAGCCCTGGAAGATTCCGTGGTGATGCAGCATCCACCAATTGTCTTCCGACACGAAGGGGCGCAGCACGGTCGCGCCCAACTCCGCATGGTTGGAGGAAGCGAGAATATCGCCCATGTCGTGCAGGAGCGCGCAGACGACATATTCCTCGTCCATGCCGTCGCGATGGGCGAGGGTGGCCGATTGCAGCGAATGCTCCAGCCGGTCCACGGCGAAGCCGCCGCAATCGCCTTCCAGCATCTTCAGATGAGCGACCACGCGGTTCGGCAGGTCGCGGTTGAAGCCCGCCGAGGCCATGGCGATCTTCGTCCAGTCCTCCTGCGTGCTTTCGGCCATGGCCTTGAATTGCGCGCGGTCTGTGGGGTGTTCGGTCATGGCGTCGGTCCTGATAGCTGCTGATGGAGATTGTCCGCCCGGTTGTGCGCCCGGTCAATTGCCTCCGGACCCGGTCTATGCTGTCTAGATGGCGCTATCTGCAGGGTTGAAAGAGGCGCGGGGACATGCGGAACAAGCTGGAAAACGGGTTCGAATCTGTTCTGTTCGCCAGCCGCTGGCTGATGGCGCCGTTTTACCTGGGCCTCGTTGTCGCCCTGCTGGCGCTGATGGTGGAATTCATCAAGACCATCGTGGAGGTGATCCCCCAGATCGTGGAACTGAGCGAGGCCTCGGCCGTCGTCTGGATTCTGACCCTGATCGACCTATCGCTGGCGGCCAATCTTCTGCTGATGGTCATCTTCTCCGGCTACGAGAATTTCGTCTCGCGCATGCAGGTGAGCGCCGATCATCCCGACCGCCCCACCTGGATGGGCAAGATCGATTTCTCCAACATGAAGCTGAAGCTGATCGCTTCCATCGTGGCGATCTCGGCCATCGAGCTTCTGAAAGCCTTCATGTCGATCCGCAGCTACAGCGACCGCGACCTGATCTGGCTGGTGGCCATCCACCTGACCTTCATCGTCTCCGGTGTGCTCTTGGCGCTGATGGACTGGATCACCGAGCGCGGCGAAGTACCCGAAACCCGCCGCGAACATGAAAGCGCGGACGCCGGCGAGGCTCACTAATCTAGGCGAAAGCCGCCGGCTGCAAGTTTGCGGGAAAGCGCTGCCGCCGTTTCCTCAGTCTTCGTCGTGCCGGAATCGAGAGCATGCTTTTCGAGCGCGCCGAGATCGGAGAACTGCCGGAAGAGTTCGCGCACCGGGCCTTCGGCTTTCAGCCCGTGCGTGGCGCGCGCCTGCACGCGGGCGAATGCCATATCCGCGCTTGCCGGACGCAGCACGGCGTAATGCAGCGGAATGCCCTTCGCTGACGCGGCCGCGCGAAACGGCTCCAGAAACCACGGCCCGACAATGCCGTCGATGATCGTGGCGTAACCGCCTTCGGCATAGGCACAGGCCGCCGCCGCGATGGCACCCATCACCGTCTCGTTCTGCTTCTGCGCTTGCGCCAGCCACGGCAGGACATAGCCGCTCTTGATATAGCGGTCGTAGAAATCGTCGGTGTGCAGATGCGCGGCGGGGCTTTCGCTCTGCCCAGCCAGAATATCCGCCACCGTCGATTTTCCAGCGCCGGGCGGGCCGGTAAGGATGAGGATAAAACCCTTATTTTCCGGCATTTTGACGGGCCAGCTTGAAGACCAGTATCGACTATGGCATGAATACTGGCATGGGCGAAATGCGAAAAATCACGGTGGAAGTGCCAGAGCGTGCATTGGCGCTCGCGCAGGAACACTCCGGTGCCGGCGTGAGCGAAACCGTGCGCGAGGCTCTTCTCGATTATGCCTCCAAGCAGGCTCAAAAAAAGGCGATGGCCCTGCGTGGCAAGGTTAAGTTTGGCGTCGATCTCATGGCGTTGCGAAAACTTGAGGATTGAGTGATCGCCGCGGACACAAGCAGCCTTGTCGCCTATTTCGCCGGACACGACGGGCACGATGTCGAGCGGATCCATAGCGCACTTCAAACCGGAGAACTTCGAATCTCGCCGGTTGTCTTCACCGAACTGCTGAGCGATCCGAAGACCACGGTCGAACTCGAAAAGACGATCGCCGAATGGCGGCAGCTTGCCATTGTCGAGGGCTATTGGCTTCGCGCGGCAAGAACCCGCGCGCATCTTCTTTCTCTCAAGCTGAAGCCAAAATTGCCGGACACGCTTATCGCCCAGGCGGCGATCGATCATGATCTTCCGCTCATAGCTCGCGACGAAGGCTTTCGCCACTTCGCGAAACATTGCGGATTGAAGCTGGCCTGAGGTCAGGCGATTGCCTGCATGAGACTGCAAAGTTCGTCAGCGGCCTCGTCCGGATGCGTGAGCATCGCCAAGTGATTCCGTGTCAGGCGTTGCGTAGGCCAACCGAGGCTCTGGGCTTCGCGGACTTCGGTGTCGTAGCCCGAACTGAGTTGCAGATACGCGCATGGAAATTTCTCCGGCAAGGAAATGTCCGGCGCGCACTCCTCGAAATAACCGAGCGGGAGCGATGGAAGTTCCGCCGTGAAAACCTTTCGCAGAGCAATGTCGGGAAGCATTGCCTCCAACGTGCCTGTGGACCACCAGCGATCCCATGACGGTAGATGCTCGCCGCTTTCCAGACCGCGAAGATGCACCCGCATTGCCTCCGGCACGGTATCGAACCAGCGTTTTCCGGGATGCGGCAGAAGCGCGTCCATGAAGACCACGGCCCTTGGCGATATCGCGGACACAAGGGCAGAAACCAACGCGCCTGCGCCGCTATGCGCGACCGGCACATCGGCCTCATGCGCCTGCGCCGCAATCGATTGGATGATGGCGGGATAATAGGGCGGCGCTCCGGACAGCGCGTCGCGGTAGTCGGGCACCAGAACGTCAAAACCCCGCGCCTGCAAAAGCGGCGCGAGGTTTTGCCAAACCGATGGGCCGGTCAGTGGGCTGTGCAGCAGAAGAAGCTTCACAGCCCGGCCCCTGTCAGGTGTTCATGCTGTCGAAGAAATCCGCGTTGTTCTTGGTCGAGCGCAGCTTGTCGAGCAGGAACTCGATGGCGTCCGTCGTGCCCATCGGCGCCAGGATGCGGCGCAGGACGTGGGTTTTCGCCAGCGCGCCCTTGTCGAGCAGAAGCTCGTCCTTGCGGGTGCCGGATTTGAGGATGTCGATCGCGGGATAAACACGCTTGTCGGCGACTTTGCGGTCGAGAACGATTTCGGAATTGCCGGTGCCCTTGAACTCTTCGAAGATCACTTCGTCCATACGGCTGCCGGTGTCGATCAAGGCGGTGGAGATAATGGTCAACGATCCGCCTTCCTCAATGTTGCGGGCCGCGCCGAAGAAGCGCTTGGGGCGCTGCAGCGCGTTCGCGTCCACGCCGCCGGTCAGCACCTTGCCCGATGAAGGGACGACGGTATTGTAGGCGCGGCCGAGGCGCGTGATGTTGTCCAGCAGGATCACGACGTCGCGCTTGTGCTCGACCAGGCGCTTGGCCTTCTCGATCACCATTTCGGCGACCTGCACATGGCGCGTCGCCGGTTCGTCGAAGGTGGAGGAAATCACCTCGCCGTTCACCGTGCGCTGCATGTCGGTCACTTCTTCGGGGCGCTCGTCGATCAGAAGCACGATCAGGTAGCACTCGGGATGATTGGCCGAGATCGCCTTGGCGATGTTCTGCATCATGATCGTCTTGCCGACGCGCGGCGGCGCCACGATGAGGCAGCGCTGGCCCATGCCCTGCGGCGCCACGATGTCGATCACGCGGCCCGTCTTGTCCTTCAGCGTCGGGTCCTTCAGCTCCATGTTGAGCCAGCGCGTCGGATAAAGCGGCGTCAGGTTGTCGAAATGGACCTTGTGCTTGATCTTCTCAGGGTCTTCGAAATTGATCGTCGAAACCTTCAGCAGCGCGAAATAGCGCTCGCCGTCTTTCGGAGAGCGGATCGGGCCTTCCACCGTATCGCCAGTGCGCAGGCCGAAGCGGCGGATCTGCGAGGGGGAAACGTAAATGTCGTCCGGGCCCGGCAGGTAATTGGATTCCGGCGAGCGCAGGAAGCCGAAGCCGTCCGGCAGGGTTTCGACCACGCCCTGGCCGGTGATCTCCACATTGCGTTCGGCGAGTTCCTTCAGGATCGCGAACAGCATGTCCTGCTTGCGCATGGAGGAGGCGTTCTCGATCTCGAGCTCCTCGGCAAAGGACAGAAGGTCGGTCGGGGATTTGGACTTCAGGTCCTGCAGCTTCATCGCCTGCAGGCCGTCTTGGATGGTCATTGGGGACTTACCTGGACAAAGGTTGTTGGGGATTTCCTGCCGGGAGAACCGCCGGAGATGACCGGTCTGGCACTCAACGGAAAGTTCGATAGCCGCATTGCGCCGGTTGTCCGGGTCCAGTCTTCGCGCCGGGGCGCGGGACGGACTGCAATGCGAAAGGGAGACTGGTGCGTATATAGCCCGATTTTGCGCCCTTGCAAAGGGCCCCGCTCAGAAGGGCTTCACGATCACCAGGATCACGATCAGCGCCATCAGCACCGCCGGAACCTCGTTCAGGATCTTGTAGAACCGCGCCGATTTGTCGTTGGCGTCACGCGCGAACCTTTTCATGCAGGTTGCGAAATAGCCATGCAGCCCCGACAGGATGATGACCAGCGCCAGCTTCGCATGCAGCCAGTGTTCTTCCAGAATGCCGGGGATCAGCCAGATCTGCAGGAGCCCGAAAATCCAGGTGGCGATCATCGCCGGGTTGATGATCATGCGCAGCAGCTTGCGCTCCATCACCTTGAAGCGTTCCGATTCCGCGGAGCCGGGGACCGTCTGCGTGTGATAGACGAACAGGCGCGGCAGATAGAGCATGCCGCTCATCCACGCGATCACCGCGATCACATGGAAAGCGCGAATCCACAAAATGTTGTTCGACAAGAACATCGTCATGGGGTCACGGCTCCAAATCCGCAGCGGACGAAATCTTTCGGGCAGATGCGCCCCGGCCCGCAAGTGACGACAGCTTCGCCCAAAGCCGCACGGTCCACCAGCGCCGCAAGCCCTTCGATGAATGCTGCATGGGCGCCCACAGCCGGAACGCGGATATAGTCGGCTACGCCCGCCTCCCGCGCGAGCCTGCCATATTCGATATCCAGTTCGACCAGCGTTTCGGAATGCTCGCTGACGAATGCGATGGGCGCCACGATCAGGCCCTTGCCTTCGCGGCCGGCGCGGCGGATTTCCGCGTCGGTCGCCGGTCCGATCCATTCCAGTGGTCCCACGCGGCTTTGATAGCAGACCTGCCAGTCGAGCCCCGCTATCCCCAGCCTGTCCACAATCGCAGCGGCGGTTTTTTCCACCTGCCAGGGATAGGGATCGCCCTTCATAACCGTGCGTTTGGGAAGTCCATGCGCGGATAGCAACAGCCGATAATCCACACCCGGCCTTTTTTGGCCGAACGCGGCGCCGATGAGCGCTGCCACGCTTGCGATGAAGCCGCTTTCCCACGGATAGCAGCAGATGCGCGTTGTGGGCGCCCTCAGGCCGGCGCGCCCCGCGGCGTCATTCCAATCGCTTTCGGAAGATGCCGTGGTGGTCGTGGAGAATTGTGGATAGAGGGGCAGCAGCACCACGCGATCGGGGCCCCATGTCTTCGCTGCGCGCGCTGCATCCTCCGCGAAGGGCTTCCAATATCGCATCGCGATGAAGCAGCGCGCTTCGTGGTTCTTCGCCTTGAGCGCCGCTTCCAGCGTATCGGCCTGCAATTGGGTTTCTTCGACAATCGGCGAGCGGCCGCCGATCTTCGCATAGATCTCGCGCGCAATGGGCCCGCGCCTTTTTGCGATGAAGCCGCCCAACGGCCTTCGCACAAAACCCGGCAGCGAAATGATCGCCGGATCGGTGAAGAGGTTTTTCAGGAAGGGCTCGACGGCCTCCGGCGCATCCGGGCCACCGAGATTGAACAGGATGACAGCGATCTTCACGAACGAAGGCGCGCGACAAGCGCGGCCACATGATCGGGCGGCGTCTCCTGCAAAACGCCATGACCGAGATTGAAGATGAAAGGCCGTCCGCGCATCTTCTCCACAAGTCCATCCACAGCACGCGCCAGCCCATCGCCGCCCGTTACCAGCAGAAGCGGATCGAGATTGCCCTGCACTGGCACATCAAGCTTTGCCATCCAATCCACAGGCGCGGACGTATCGACAGAAAGTGCGTTCACGCCGGTTTCGCGCGCATAGCGTTCGTAGCCTTGCAACGTGGCTGCGCGGGGAAAGCCGATGATCTTCGCGTCCGGCTTTGCAGCACGGACGTTTTCCACAATCCGCTTTGTCGGCGCGATCACCCAGCGTGTAAACACGTCTGCCGGCAACCCACTGGCCCAGCTATCGAAGATCTGCACGGCATCGGCGCCAGCTTCGATCTGCGCGATCAGATGCGCCGCTACGCAATCGCCTAGCAGATCGAGCAACACGCCGAAACTTTCCGGATCGCGATAGCCCCAAAGCTTCGCGGCCTTCTGCTCGTCACCGCCTCGCCCCGCCGCCAGATAGGTCGCCAGCGTCCAGGGCGCGCCCGCGAAGCCCAACAACGTCGTCTCGGCAGGGAGAGCCGCCCGAACTTTCTTGAGCGTCTCATAGGCCGGAGAAAGCTTCTGGCGCCAAATCGCAGGATCGCGTTCCAATCCGTCCGCTGACGAAACAGGTTCGAGCCGCGGTCCAACGCTCTCTTCGAAGGTTACCTTCCGTCCCAAGGCGAACGGCACGGTGAGGATATCCGAGAAGATGATCGCCGCATCGAATCCAAAACGCCGTATGGGTTGCAGGGTGATCTCGGTCGCCATGTCCGGATCGTTACACATGGTCCAGAACGATCCTGCCCTGGCACGCAGTTCGCGATATTCCGGCAGATAGCGTCCTGCCTGGCGCATCAGCCAGACCGGCGGCGGAGAAACCGTTTGTCCCTCCAGAACTGAAACCAATCTCTTCCCCGAATTCTTCAAAGAATAAGGACTCCTAGAATCTGATGAGGATGATGATTGGGCTGTGATTTGTGGAAAAAGCCGTGGGTTGCCTGTCTCTAGGCCGCAAGCGCTTCGGACTCAAGGGGAGTTGGCGTCACGCGCGATGCCCTGCCGCTCACAATCCGGACCATGGCCTGTGCGCAAAGAAGGCCGAAGCTGTGAAATCTGTTTGCGGATGGCCGTTTGTGTATCCTATGGGGATGGAAATGAAGGGCCGGAGCATCGTTCTGTGAATTCCGAACCGCGCGAGTTTCACGTTCATCTGGTGTCGGATGCGACCGGCGAGACGCTGAACGCGATCGCGCGCGCGGCACTGGCGCAATTCGAAGGCGTCATGGTCAACGAGCATTTCTATGCGCTGGTTCGCAGTTCCCGCCAGCTTGGCCGCGCCATCGAGCATATCAAGGAAGCGCCGGGCCTGGTTTTCTTCACCCTCGTGAACCCGGAACTGCGCAAGGAGCTGCTTGCGGCCTGCGCCGCCATGAAGGTGCCGAGCTACGATGTTCTGGAGGCGCCGATCGGCGCCATGCGGCAGTTTCTGGGCGCCGCCGAAAGCCACCGCCCCGGCGGACAGCACGATCTCGACCAGCGCTATCAGGCGCGCATCGAAGCCTTGAACTTCACCATCGCCCATGATGACGGACAGATGCTCGACCGGCTGGACGATGCGGAGGTCGTGCTGGTCGGCGCGAGCCGCACCTCCAAGACGCCGACAAGCGTCTATCTGGCCATGCGCGGCATTCGCGTGGCGAATGTGCCGCTGGTGCCGGGCATGCCGCTGCCGCGCGAACTGATCTTGCTGACCAAGCCGCTCGTGGTGGGGTTGTGGGCATCGCCCGAGCGGCTGGTGCAGGTACGGCGCAACCGGCTCAACACGCTGGGCGAAGTGCGCGATACTTCCTACGCCGATCTGGACAGCGTGCGTTCGGAAGTCACGGTCACGCGCAAGCTTTTCGAAGCGCAGGATTGGCCGACCATCGATGTCTCGCGGCGCTCGGTGGAGGAAACCTCGGCGGCGGTTCTCAACCTTCTTGCCGAAAGACGGCAGCGGGTGGAATGACGCGCCTCATCCTCGCCTCCGCCAGCCACAGCCGCGCGCAGATCCTGCGCAACGCCGGTGTCGCATTCGAGGTGATCCCGGCGCATGTGGATGAAGACGAGGTCAAGACCACAATGCTGGCCGCCAACACGCCGCATCGCGTCGTGGCCGATGCGTTGGCGGAATTGAAAGCGGTGCAGGTGTCGTCGGCCCATCCGGGCGGGCTTGTCATTGGCGCGGATCAGGTTTTGTCGTTCGCAGGCGAGCTTGTGAGCAAATGCGCGACGATGGCCGAGGCACGCGCTCTGCTAGGCCGCCTGCGCGGCCGCAGCCATGAATTGCTGTCCGCGGCGGTGATCGCCAAAGACGGCAGGCCGATCTGGCGTCATACCGAACGCTCCAGGCTCACCATGTTCCCGGTGTCGGATGCGTTCATCGACGCCTATCTCGAAAAGAAGGGCACGGACATTCTTTCCGGCGTCGGCTGCTACCGGCTGGAAGACGAAGGCGCGCAATTCTTTTCCCATGTCGCGGGCGACTATTTTTCCATCCTTGGCCTGCCGCTCATCCAGCTCTTGTCGGCGCTGCGCGAACAGGGTGTCATCCCCAAATGAGCATCAGCGGCAAAGCAAAACTCGCGGGCGTAATCGCATGGCCGGTGGCGCATTCGCTGTCGCCGCGCCTGCATGGCTATTGGCTGGCCGCGCATGGAATCGACGGCGCCTATATCCCGCTGGCCTTGCCGCGCGAGCGCTTCGCGCAAGCCATCGAGAGTCTGCGCGGCATGGGCTTTGCCGGCGTGAACGTGACGGTGCCGCACAAGGAAGCGGCCTTCGCCATCGCCCATGAACTGGACGCTGCCGCGCAAGCCGCCGGCGCGGTGAACCTGCTTCTGTTCGAGGGCGGAAAGATTCTTGGCCGCAACACCGATGCCGCGGGCCTTGTCGCGAACCTGACGGAATCGCTCGCGAAAAACGCCTTGCAGGGCAAAGACGCCGTGCTGCTGGGAACCGGCGGTGCCGCGCGCGCGGCTATTCTGGCGCTGGCCGAGCTTGGCGTGCGCGAAATCCGCATCGTGGGCCGCAATCCGGTGCGCGCCGAAACATTGCTGCGCGAATTCGGCCCGCGCGTGAAAACACCGTTGCGCGCGTTTGGCTGGAGCCACTGGGCAGACGCAGCCGATGGCGTGGGCATTCTCGTCAACGCGACATCGGCGGGCATGTCCGGCAAAGACGCGCTCGCTATCGCGCTCGATCCGTTGCCGGTGAATGCCGTCGTCACCGATCTGGTTTACAACCCGCTCGACACCGATCTGCTGCAGCGCGCGCAGGCGCGGGGCAATCGCATCGTCGATGGGCTCGGCATGTTGATGCATCAGGCGGTGCCGGCCTTCGAGGCGTTCTATGGCGAGCGGCCGCAGGTAACGCCCGCGCTGCGCACCGAGCTCAAGAAAGCGCTGCGTCATGGCTAGGCCGCTTCTCATCGGGCTGACCGGCTCCATCGGCATGGGCAAGAGCGAGACGGCGAAGATGTTCGCGCGCCTCGGAATCCCCGTGAACGATTCCGATGTCAATGTGCACGCGGTCTATGAGCCGGGCGGCGCGGCGGTGCCCGAAATCGAAAAAGCATTTCCCGGAACCGTGCGCGACGGCCGCGTGGATCGCGCGCTTCTGTCCAAGGCGCTGGCCGCCGATCCCTCCGGGTTCAAGCGGCTGGAAACCATCGTCCATCCGCTGGTGGCCAAGGTGCAGCAGGCGTTTCTGGCCAGGGTGACGGCCGATGGCGCCGATATGGTGGTGCTGGATGTGCCGCTGTTGTTCGAGACCGGGGGTCATGCGCGGATGGACGCGGTTGTCGTCGTCTCCGCGCCATCCCATATCCAGCGCGCGCGGGTATTGGAGCGGCCGGGCATGACCGAGGACAAACTCGATCAGATCCTTTCCCGCCAGATGCCCGACGAAGAAAAGCGTGCAAAAGCCCATTATGTGGTTGTGACCGACAAGGGGCTGGACCACGCTTTCGAACAGGTTCAGATGATCGTGAAGGACCTGCGGGCGAAAATCGCCGCGGGGCAGATGCCAGAAACCTAATACCCAGAGACGCAATACAGAGAAATGATGCGCGAAATCGTTCTGGATACCGAAACAACCGGATTCGATCCGGCGACCGGCGACCGCATTGTCGAGATCGGCTGTGTCGAACTGATCGACCATCTGCCGACGGGCAACAATTTCCACGCCTATCTCAATCCCGAGCGGCTCGTGCCCATCGAGACGCAGAAGGTCCACGGCCTGACCGACGAATTTCTCGCCGACAAACCGCTCTTCGCGCATGTCGTGGAGGAATTGCTGGAATTTCTGGGCGATGCGCCGCTCGTCATCCACAACGCCGCGTTCGACATGAAATTCGTCAACAGCGAGTTGCACCGCTGCGGAAAGCCGCCGCTGCCGTTTGCGCGCGCCATCGACACCACCGAGATCGGCAAGGCGAAAATCCCCGGCGCGCGCTATTCGCTGGATGAGTTGTGCAAGCGCTCCGGCATC
>JAFECN010000114.1 GCA_018242145.1 Pseudomonadota bacterium | reverse complement strand
TGAGCAGCACCAGCGGCGCCACGTCTTTGGCGGGCCATGCGCGTTCCATCAACTGCTCGCGGGCCGTCGCGGTGTCCGGTGCGTTGCGGATGAGCGCGATCACCTCGTCGATATTGGCGACGGCTATGGCAAGCCCGACCAAAATGTGGCCGCGGTCGCGCGCCTTGGTGAGTTCGAAGCGGGTACGGCGCATCACCACTTCCTCGCGGAAGGCGGTGAAGGTGCCGATCATCTCCTTGAGATTCATGATCATGGGGCGGCCGGCATTGAGCGCCACCATGTTCACGCCGAAACTCGTCTGCAGTTCGGAATAGCGATAAAGCTGGTTGAGGACGACTTCTGCCGAAGCATCGCGCTTGATCTCGATGACCACCCGCATGCCGTGGCGGTCGCTCTCGTCGCGGATATCGCCCACGCCTTCGATGCGCTTCTCGCGCACAAGCTCGGCAATGCGCTCCTGCATGCGCGCCTTGTTCACCTGATAGGGAAGCTCGGTGACGATGATCGCTTCGCGGTCCTTGCGGATCTCCTCGATGGTGCAGCGCGCGCGCATGAGGATCGAGCCGCGGCCCCGCGCCAGCGCGGCGCGCGCCGCCTGCTTGCCGATGATGAGGCCCGCCGTCGGGAAATCCGGACCGGGCACGATCTCGGTCAGCGCGTCCATGCCGATGGAGGGATCGTCGATATAGGCCAGGCAGGCGTCGATCACTTCGCCCAGATTGTGCGGCGGAATGTTCGTCGCCATGCCGACGGCGATGCCACCCCCGCCATTGACGAGAAGGTTCGGAAACCGCGCGGGAAGAACGACCGGCTCTCTTTCTGAGCCGTCGTAATTGTCCTGGAAGGGGACCGTATCCTTGTCGATGTCTTCGGTGAGCGCGTGCGCGATCTTGGCGCGGCGGGATTCGGTATAGCGCATCGCCGCGGGCGGATCGCCGTCGACAGAGCCGAAATTGCCCTGCCCGTCGATGAGCGGCGCGCGCATGGAGAAATCCTGCGCCATGCGCACCAATGCGTCGTAGATCGATTGGTCGCCATGCGGGTGGTATTTGCCCATCACGTCGCCGACGATGAGCGCCGATTTGCGATAGGGCTTGTTCCAGTCGCGGCCGTTCTCATGCATCGAAAATAGGATGCGCCGGTGCACCGGCTTGAGGCCGTCGCGCGCGTCCGGAAGCGCGCGGGAGACGATGACGCTCATCGCGTAATCGAGATAGGAACGCTTCAGTTCGTCCTCGATGGCAATGGGCAGATGCGGCGAGCCGCCCGAAGGGGGATTGGCGGCTGGGGTGTCGCTCAAAATCTATTCCTTTTCAATGCCTTACGGCATGCCCGAAACGGGTCAGAATCCACCCGGTTTTGTAGCATTTCGATGACCGATTCCGCTACCGGTTATTGCGGTGCCGCGCGGCCCTGAAGCACGGCCAACTGGTCCATCACGAAGGCCATGGTATAGGCGACCATGAGGCGCGTTTTCGCGTCCGTATCGCCCTCATAGCCGTAGGTGATGCCCAGAAGTGCGCCGGTCCTGGCATCGACCACGGGACCGCCGGAAAAGCCCGGCCCGGCATTCGAGACATAGCCGAAGGCCGCGGGCCAGAAGCGGCGAACCGTGCCGCGGGAAACGCGCAGCTTGCCGTCCGAGCCCTGGCCATAGGCGATGACCTCCTCCCCTTCCGCCGGGACAGCCGTGGGCAAAACGGCCGATTTGTCGGTGCGGTAATAGAGAAGGTCGTAGCCCTTCACCCGCCCGAGGATGACCGAAGGATCGAGCATCCCCGCATTGTGCGCGTTGGTGACGGCGATCCCGGGAGCGATTACGACGGATGCGCCATCATGCGTTGCCAGCATCCAGTCGCGGGCATGCAACGGAATGTAGGATTGTGCGACCTGCGGGAAAGCGAAACCTGTTGCCGGGGTGCCGAACGATCCGGTTCCGCACGCCGACAGGCCGAGCGCCAAAGCCAGCGCCGCTATGCAGGGCAAACGCATGTTCAGCCCGGCGCTAAAACGGGATTTCGTCGTCCAGTTCGCTGCGGTCGAAATTGCCGGCCGGCTCGCTCATGGAGCCGCCGCCGCCGCTGCGCGACATGGCGCTGCCGCCTTCGCCGCGCGAATCCAGCATGGTCAGTTCGCCGCGGAAGTTCTGAAGGACGACTTCAGTGGAGTATTTTTCCTGACCATCCTTGTCGGTCCATTTGCGCGTCTGCAGTGCGCCCTCGACATAGACCTTGGAGCCCTTGCGCAGATATTTCTCCGCAACCTCGGCGAGGTTCTTGTTGAAGATCACCACGCGGTGCCACTCGGTCTTTTCCTTGCGCTCGCCCGAGGATTTGTCGCGCCAGCTTTCGGAGGTGGCGATCGACAGATTCACCACGGGATCGCCACTCTGCAGGCGGCGCGTCTCCGGGTCCTTGCCCAGGTTGCCCACCAAAATCACCTTGTTGACGCTACCCGCCATTGTTCTTGCCTTTCCGTGCCTGTCGAAGCGCGGACCCTATCGCCAGAGCCCGGCCCGCAGCCATCGCCAAGTCTTATTGTTCTCTATATGTTCCTTACGATTTCGAGTCAATCCCCAGCAAATTTCAGAGCCGCTCAGAAGGCCTGCGAGATCAGCGGCGCAAGTTTCATGGCGCCGAAAACGCTCAAATGATGCTCGTCGCGATAGAGCGGGCGATCGTTCATGGAGAGGTCGCATTTGCGGCCCGAACACAGGATCTCGTGCGGATAGAGGATTTGCGCGCCGTATTTCTCGTGCATGCGCTTCAGGGCGGCAAAGACGAATTTCTGATGGGCAAGAAATCGCGGCAGGCTCCGCGTCAGCCGGCGCTCGTCGCCGTCCATGCGCATATGCGCCATCATGCGCGGCACCGAATAGCCGGCCTCGGGAACGGAGGCGACGATGACCACATGTTTCCCGGCCGCCGTCAGCGCTTTCACCGTGCGCTCCAGCCCGCGGTAAAAGACGGCTTCCGTCGATAGCAGGTCCGTGCCCGCGCCTTCCGCGTCGTGCGGAAACACGCGCCAGTCGCCTTCGCCGCGCGCCGTGCCATAGGCATTCTTCGCCCAACGGGCATCCAAGATGACATCCTTGATGACGGGCCGCTTCGCGACCTTCAGAACCGCGTCGTTGAACGGGCGGCATTTGGGAGCGTCCGGGCGGATCACGCCGAGCAGGGGCGCGCAACTGTCCGTTCCTGCAAAGAGCCCTGCTCTTCCGTTTTCTTCGGCAACTTTCTGCACCGCGGGCAGAAGCGCATCGGCATGGGAGTCCCCCCACAGAAGAAAAGAGGGATCGCGGGCATCCGCACTGCCGATGCGGCAGAGGCGGCCATGGCGCACGTCATGGGCGTCGAGGCCGAAACAGATATCGATGCGCGGCTCGTGATCGCGTTCCTCGGCGAGGATCTTGCGGATTTCCGGCTGCAGTCGTTGCGGCACGCCCTTTGCGGACGCAACGGCTGCCCCACAGAGCGCCGTCACGGCCATTGCCGCCGCGGCGCCGCCGAAGAGCGGACGCCAGCTCAGTCCGCGCGAGCGCCGGATGGGCCGTTCAATGAAGCGCCACGACAGCATGGCGAGCGCGAAGGAGAGCGCAATGCAGGCGTAGATTTCCCAAGGGTGCAAGGCGCGGTTCAGGCCGATCTGCGTGAAGACCAGGATCGGCCAATGCCAGAGATAAAGCGAATAGGAGATGAGGCCGACAAACACGACCGGCTTCAGCGACAACGCGCGCGACACGAGATTGGTTTGTTGGCCCGCATAGATGAGCAGAGCCGTGCCGAGGCATGGGGCCAATGCTGCCAGCCCGGGAAACGGCATCCAGTTTTCATATGTCCACATCGCCCAACCGATGAGCGCCGCCCCAGTCAGTGCAAGTGCTTCACGGACCCACCGCGTCGGCGGAGGCAGCGGCGCGACGGCAACGGCGGCGCCGAGCATCAGTTCCCACATGCGCGCGGGCAAAAGATAGAACGCCGTTTCCGGTGCCCGCGCGACCTGCCAAGCGCTATAGGCAAAGGATGCTACGAGAAGGCCACCGACGACGAGCAGGAGGTTGCGGCGGGAGTAGCGCCTGACCAGCAGAAGGATCGCCGGAAAGATCAGATAAAACTGCTCTTCCACCGCGATCGACCACAGATGCAGCAGCGGCTTGAACGCGGCGGAACTGTCGAAATAACCGACCTCGCGCCAGAACTCGAAATTGGCCGCGAACACCGACGTCGCGATCAGGCTTTCGGCGTAGTGCTCGAAATCCAGCGGAAAGAGCAGGCACCACGCCGCGATTGTCGCCGCAAGCAACATCGAAAACAGCGCCGGAAAAATGCGCCGGATGCGGCGCTCGTAGAAATGGCGGATCGTGAAGCGGCCCTCCGCCATCTCACGATGGAGGATGCCGGTGATGAGAAAGCCGGAAATGACGAAAAAGATGTCGACGCCGACGAAGCCGCCGGGAACCTGCCAGAAGCCATAATGGTAGAAAACGACCGCGAGCACGGCGACGGCACGCAAGCCATCCACGTCCGGGCGATAGCGAAGTTCCGAATGGCCGGGGGCGCGCGGGTCTTCAAAAAAAATCATTCGTACCCATCTATGGCAAACGCCGATCCCGATCATCCCAAAACGTGCCAAGCGGCTTTTTGCTTCGCGCAAAAATGCGCCGCAGGGCGATAGACAATGGGTACGGTTCTGCGTATGAGTGTTCGTTTTTTGTTCCATTCCAGATTCGGGTGTCAGGACATGGCAGGAGCCAGGAACCGCACCCTTGCCGGGCGGGACAGGAACCGGACAAGCTAGTCGTTTGCCATCTCCGGCCGAGGCCCATGCAGAAGAACATTTCGATCAAAGGCGCGCGCGAGCACAACCTCAAGAACATCGATGTCGAGATACCGCGCGACACGCTGACCGTGCTGACCGGGCTGTCCGGTTCCGGCAAATCCTCCCTCGCTTTCGATACGATCTACGCCGAGGGCCAGCGCCGTTATGTGGAGTCGCTGTCAGCCTATGCGCGCCAGTTTCTGGAGTTGATGCAGAAGCCGGATGTGGATCACATCGAGGGCCTGTCGCCGGCCATTTCCATCGAGCAGAAGACGACATCCAAGAACCCGCGCTCGACCGTGGGCACCGTCACCGAGATCTACGACTATCTGCGCCTGCTGTTCGCGCGCGTCGGCGTGCCCTATTCGCCCGCGACCGGCCTTCCCATCGAAAGCCAGACGGTCAGCCAGATGGCCGACCGGATTCTGGCGCTGGACGAAGGCACGCGGCTTTACCTGCTCGCGCCCATCGTGCGCGGCCGCAAGGGCGAATACCGCAAGGAATTCGCGGAGCTTCAGAAGAAGGGTTTTCAGCGCGTCAAGGTGGACGGGAAGTACTACGAGATCGCGAACGTCCCGTCGCTCGACAAGAAGATCAAGCACGACATCGAAGTGGTGGTGGACCGCATCGCGGTGAAGAAGGACATCGGCAACCGCCTGCCCGATTCCATCGAGACGGCCCTGAACCTCGCCGACGACCTGCTGATCGTGGAATTCGCCGACCAGAAAGAAAAAGACGGCGCGCCGAAGCAGATGATGCTGTCGTCGAAATTCGCCTGCCCCGTCTCCGGCTTCACCATTCCGGAGATCGAGCCGCGGCTGTTCTCCTTCAACAATCCGCACGGCGCCTGCTCGGTCTGCGATGGCCTCGGCACGCAGCTTTATTTCGATCCGGCGCTGGTGGTGCCGGACGATAGCGCCACGCTGCGCAAGGGCGCCATCGCGCCATGGTCGAAATCCTCTTCGCCCTATTATCTGCAAACGCTGGAGGCGCTGGCCCGGCACTACAAATTCTCGCTCAACGACCCGTGGGAAGACCTGCCGAAGAAGGCGCGCGACGTGATCCTCTATGGATCGGGCGACGACGAGGTGAAGTTCATCTACGACGACGGGCTTCGCAGATACGAGACCAAGAAGCCGTTCGAAGGCGTCATTCCGAACATGGAGCGGCGCTACAAGGAAACGGACTCCGCGTGGATTCGCGAGGAGATGGAGCGCTTTCAGGACACCTCGCCCTGCGAAGCCTGCAAAGGCTATCGCCTGAAACCGGAGGCGCTGGCGGTGAAGATCGGCGGGCTGCATGTCGGGCAGGTGTGCGAACAGTCGATCAAGCTGGTCGATACCTGGTTCCGCGACATCGACAAGACGCTGAACAAGCAGCAGAACGAGATCGCGGCGCGCATTCTCAAGGAAATCCGCGCGCGATTGAAATTCCTGAACAATGTCGGCCTCGATTATCTGACATTGGCGCGTTCGTCCGGCACGCTGTCGGGCGGCGAGAGCCAGCGTATCCGTCTGGCATCGCAGATCGGCTCCGGGCTGACGGGCGTTCTCTATGTGCTGGACGAGCCCAGCATCGGCCTGCACCAGCGCGACAATTCCAAGCTGCTGGATTCGCTGCGCGGCCTGCGCGACATGGGCAACACGGTCGTCGTGGTCGAGCATGACGAGGAAGCTATCCGCACGGCCGATCATGTGATCGACATGGGACCGGGCGCGGGCGTTCACGGCGGCCATATCATCGCCGAAGGCACGCCGGCCGACATTATGAAGAGCCCGAAGAGCCTGACGGGGCGCTATCTCTCCGGCGTGGAGGAGATTGCGGTGCCGGCGAAGCGTCGCAAGGCGGCGAACAATCGCTGGCTCAAGGTCGTCGGCGCGAAGGGCAACAATCTCAAGAACGTGAGCGCGGAGATTCCGCTGGGCACGCTGACCTGCATCACCGGCGTTTCCGGCGGCGGCAAGTCAACGCTGACCATCGAGACGCTCTACAAGGCGGCGGCACGCAAGCTCAGCCAGGGCCGTGATCATCCGGCGCCGCATGACAAGATCGAGGGGCTGGAATTCCTCGACAAGGTGATCGACATCGACCAGTCGCCCATCGGGCGCACGCCGCGCTCGAACCCGGCGACCTATACCGGCGCGTTCACGCCCATTCGCGACTGGTTTGCCGAATTGCCGGAAGCCAAGGCGCGCGGCTATCAGCCGGGGCGCTTCTCCTTCAACGTGAAGGGCGGACGCTGCGAGGCGTGCCAGGGCGACGGCGTCATCAAGATCGAGATGCACTTCCTGCCGGACGTCTATGTTCAGTGCGACGTCTGCAAGGGCAAGCGCTACAACCGCGAAACGCTGGACGTGAAATTCCGCGACAATTCGATTGCGGATGTGCTCGACATGACCGTGGAAGCGGGCGCGGAACTGTTCAAAGCCGTGCCGTCCATCCGCGAGAAGCTCGATACGCTCAAGCGCGTCGGGCTGGGCTATATTTCCATCGGCCAGCAGGCGACGACGCTTTCGGGCGGCGAAGCGCAGCGGGTGAAGCTGTCCAAGGAACTGTCGCGCCGCGCCACGGGCCGCACGCTCTACATTCTGGACGAGCCGACGACGGGCCTGCACTTTCACGATGTGAAGAAGCTGCTCGAAGTGCTGCACGAACTGGTGGACAACGGAAACACCGTGGTCGTGATCGAGCACAATCTCGAAGTCATCAAGACGGCGGACTGGATCGTCGATCTGGGACCTGAAGGCGGCGACGGCGGCGGCGAAATCGTGGCGACCGGCACGCCGGAAGATGTCGTGAAGATTGCGCGCTCCTATACCGGCCAGTATCTCAAGCCGCTTCTGAAGGCTCGCTCTTCGGAGAAGGCTGCACCTTCACGAATGAAGGCAGCGGAGTAACCGGCGGCGCGCCCGAAGGATCGGGCGCAGCCGGCGCAGCGTGGCTCAGCGGGTCCATCGCCGGCAGTTCGTCCTTGTGCGCTGCCAGCGGCTCCTCTTCGGGAAGCGCCGTCGCGTCCGGGGCATTCAATATTTCGGATGGCGCTTCCGGCTCCGCGATGGCGGCCTCGGCTTGCACCGCGTCATCCAGCGCCTTGGACTCTGCGGAAGGCTCATCAGCTTGCGCTGGCGCCTTCTCCCCGGTCACGGCTGGCTGGGCATCATCGATCATAGGAGCCGCAACAGCCGTTTCCGCTGA